>CALREG010000010.1 GCA_943355135.1 Candidatus Nomurabacteria bacterium
AACCGTTTAAGTTGTGCGAGTACTTTATAAACTCTGCCTCCGTCGAGGTGCACATTTGAGTAAAGGGCGCAGGAGCAAGCACCGCGAGCACCTGCTGTGCGGCCGCGCGATGGGCTTCATCGTCCTTGGAGAGCCCGATGATATTAGCGAACGGATGAGCTGCGTCATGGGCAGCCGTCGCTTCGCTTAAGAACTCCGGTGAGTAGAGCAAAACTATTTGCGGATACGCCTCTTGCAGCTGCGTTGTAGTGCCGGGCAAAATGGTCGACTTCAAAACAGCAATCTTGCCCTTACCGACGAGAGCGAGTGCGCTTTCTACGATACTTGCGTCAAAACCTTTCGGCGTAGTGGGAGTCGGCACCGCGATAAATACTATGTCACACTCTGCAATCTTGTCTTTATTGCCGATGTACTCGGGTTCTAGCGCGTAGCGCACGGTAGTAAACCCACGCGACTCAAAGTCGTTTGCGTAATTTTTGCCTATCCATCCCTGTCCGATAAATCCTATTAGTGGTTTGTTCATAGCGATTCTTTCCATGCCTTAACCCAAGCTTCTTTATTAAGCAGAGGCAATTGTAACCTACCTCGCTCCCCCATGCGAAGCGTCTCGGCGACCGCCTCGGCAAGCTTCTCACGCGGGACCACGATGGCGCCGGCCTCTTTTGCAACCCCCACATCGCTCGCCACTACGGGCACCCCTGCAGCAAGCGCTTCAACCATGCTCATCCCGAAGCTCTCGGCAGGTGATGTACATACAACTACGCCCGCCCGCACAAAGTATCCGAGCGGATCCTGCCAGCCGGGGAATTCTACTGGTAAATTTTTTGCTTTTTCTTTGAGCATTGCCTCCATACTTCCTGCACCCAGCATCACGAGTTTTACATCCGGAACACTCTTTAGTATTTCTAGTACCAAAAGCGGGTCCTTTTCTTTCTCAAAGCGGCCTATCCAGAGCACCATTCTTTCGGGAGTACGCTGGAGTCCCGTAAAACGGGACACGTCGATATATACCGGAAGCACCGTTATCTTGGCCTGCACACCCATACGATCAACCTGTGTTTTTATTTTTTCTGATACGACACGCACCGAGTCGGCATGGCGCAACACAATTTGTGCCAATATGTGTCGTAGAAAACTTTGTCCATACAAGTCGGCATGTACCTGCACGTTGAACCGCGCACCTGCTCGGCGAGC
Source organism: Candidatus Nomurabacteria bacterium (assembly GCA_943355135.1). Classification (GTDB taxonomy): domain Bacteria; phylum Patescibacteriota; class Minisyncoccia; order Phycocordibacterales; family SBAW01; genus GWA1-54-10. Next base: position 1,195 of record CALREG010000010.1, read on the forward strand.
CACCTTCCATGCAACGAGCCCCACAAAAAACGGATCTTGCGCGCTGACCGTATCAAACTCTTCTTTTTTTGTCTCGCGCAGGATCCTCAGTGCAGCAGAAAGCTTACCTTCACCTGCACGCGGCGTATACACCACATACCGCTCAACTGCGGCAGCCTGCAATGCTTGGCGAGCGCGGCCTTCAGCACTACCCATCGAGGCGCTCTGATGCGGTCCTATAACAAGGAGTTTCATATCTTTTTTGCGATAGCTAGTATCTCCTGCGCCATATCAGCCCACGAATGCGTGTATGAAAACTGCCGCAGTGTCTCCTGCGCGCGCGTGTATCGCCCAGCATCAAGCAACTCAGTAATAGCGGCAACAAGCGCCTCTTTGTTTTGAGTATCAATAAATATTCCCACACTGCCCAAGCGCTCTACGATGCCACTGTCTGCAGTACAAATAAACGGCTTGCCCGCCGCAAGCGCTTCGATAGCACTGTTCGGGTTTACCTCGCTCACCGACGGCACAATAACCGCATAACATTGTGCAATCCTCTCTGCATGCTCTGCGGCAGACAGCGTGCGCGTATCAAGTTCAATATCAGAATGCGTTTTTTTGACCTCCGCAAAAGCCGCGTGCAGGAGCGGCATATTTTTGAGCACGATGTCACGTCCTGCCGCCACAAATACTTTGTGCGTGGCAAGAGATACTGTTTGTACCGGCGGATACAAGTTTTCTACTATATGCGCGCGCTCCTGCGGAAAGCGGTATGCCCGTTGCCACAAGTCACGCTGCCAGTGGGTTGTAAACAAGAGCGCGTCGGTATGGCGTAAGAGTAGGTGCGTCCCCCGCTGTATGAGCCGCTCTTTAAACGACAGCCAGCGTGGTGCGCTATAAAATTGAGAGAGTTTAATAAGCTGCTTCGTACGCTCAACATACGACTCCCACAAAAAGTCGCCGCCGATGCGCACGAGTAGTTTTGTGCGGCAGATTTTTGCAACCACGAGCGCCGGCAGACCGACACTCCACGTATCAAGTGCAAGTACTGCATCGGCGCGCAGTACGCGCGGCAACAGGCGCAGTGCATATACCACATGCCGCACTCCCAGTGGCAAAAGGCGCTCGAGCGAACTGTAAGCGACAACCCGAACACTCGCGCCTTGTTTTATAAACTCTTGGCGCAGTGCGTGCGCATATTTTGCAGGCCCACCAATATCCGGTGGGTACAGCGGTGTAGCGAGTACTATCTTCATATAGTTATACAAAAAGGCGGGCAAATATCCTCTCCCGCATGGCACGCGCAATCAGGCTCCAATCGTACTTTTGAGCCACCAGTCGCTTGGCATTTTCTATAACCCTCTGCGTATGCTCCGGGTTACTCAAAATAGCCTTAACCTGCAAGGCTATTTGGTCAGGGCTATCCTTGGCAACAGGCCACGCAACCTCGGGCGTTATATAGTCCTTCAGGCCCCCTTCCTGTGTCGTAATGATCGGAATACCCGCTGCCATCGCCTCAACAAACGAAGCCCCAAACCCTTCGCTGCGCGAGGGGCGCACATATATGTCGGCGGCATGGAGCAATGCAGGGAGCTTGGCGTGGCTTACAAATCCGAGCCACTCGATACGACTCTCCACACCCAACTGGTGCGCAAGCGCTTTGAGATTCTTTTCTTCTGTACCTTCTCCTGCAATCTGGAATGTAACATCGGGCAGAAGTGCGAGCGCGCGGATAACATCGTCTATTGCATTTTTATGCACCAAGCGCGAGGAGGTAATGAGCACCGTACCTTCGTGCGCAACCTTCGGACCAGAAAATTTTTGCACATCCGCACCATTAGGCACGACGACCACTTCTCCGTCATAGCCCATGCGTGCTACCCATCCGGCCAAAAAAGTAGAGAGTGACGAGACGGCGGTAGCGTTTTTAAACCCTCTTTTCAGCAGAGGTAAAAATGGAAGCACGCGCAATCGCCCAAACATGTGTTGCTCGGTGTCGCCCTCCTGCAGAGTCAGTGCGTACGGCAGGCGTAAAAATAAAAGTGGTAGCACCATATATGACATCATCGCCCACGCGCCATCAAACTTTTCTTTGGCATGTAATTGTCGCGCTTTAAAAACTGCGCGCGGAATAAATAGTATTTTGGAAAAGTACGAAGAGTCGCCCCCGACCCGGTACACCTGCACGTTCCCTATTTTTTCTTCGGCCGCATCCGCACGCAAAAAACGCATCGTGATCATATGAAACTCGATGTCTGAGATACGGTCGGTTATCTCTTTGATAGCCACCTCTGCCCCTCCTACCCGCGGGTAATAGGCGAGGCTAAAAATAAGGACTTTCTTCACATTCATAAGGGTACCCCACCTATAACCAAAGAAAAAGGCCGCCCGTTGCGGGGCGGCCGAAGAGCTAGGCGAGCTCTTTAAAGTACTGAATCGTCTTCTGCAGACCCTCCCGCAGCTCCACCGTCGGCTGCCACCCGAGCACCTGCTTGGCTTTGGTGATGTCCGGCTGGCGCTGGCGAGGATCATCCTGCGGGAGTGGTTGGTGGATGATCTTTGACTTGCTCCCCGTCAGCATGATGATGCGCTGTGCGAGTTCGAGCATCGTGAACTCGTTGGGGTTGCCGATGTTGATGGGGCCGGTCACTTCCGGACCTGTCGCCATCATGCGTATCATCGCCTCGACCAAGTCATCGACGTAGCAGAAGCTGCGCGACTGCTTTCCATCGCCGTAGATGGTGATGTCCTCGCCACGCAGTGCCTGCATGATGAAGTTGCTCACCACACGGCCGTCCTGCGGGTCCATGCGGGGCCCGTAGGTATTGAAGATACGCACCACTTTGATGCGCAGCTTATGCTGACGATGATAGTCGAAGAAGAGTGTCTCGGCACACCGCTTGCCTTCGTCGTAGCATGCCCGCGGACCGATCGGGTTCACGTTGCCCCAGTACTCTTCGGTCTGCGGATGCACCGCCGGATCGCCGTACACCTCCGAGGTGGAAGCCTGCAGGATCTTGGCCCCAATGCGCTTGGCGAGGCCCAGCATATTGATGGCGCCGATGACACTGGTCTTCGTGGTTGCCACCGGATCGTACTGATAGTGAATCGGCGACGCCGGACAGGCGAGGTTATAAATCTCATCCACCTTTTCCACCCCATAGAGCGGGATAGTGACGTCGTGGCGGATGAACTCGAACTTCGGGTTAGACAGGAGATGCGCGATGTTCTCCTTCCTGCCAGTGAAGAAGTTGTCCACCCCAATGACCTCGTGGCCTCCTGCAAGCGAGCGGTCACAGAGATGCGAGCCCAAGAATCCGGCTGCGCCGGTAACAAGAATACGTGACATGGGTGTTCCTTTCGTAAGAGCGAGGCTGGCACCAATTAAACACAAAATGTGTTCTATGGCAAGCCCTACTCCTCTATATCAAACCCGTCGACCCTGAGCGAAGTTTCTTTTTGCAGTCGTTGCATATAGCGCACGCCGGCTACCCCGCCGCCCAGAAGTACGGCGAGCGCGGCGAGCGAGTAGCCCAAGGAAGAAGAGCCGCCGGTTTCTGTTTGTGGAAGTGATGCGGAAGTATCTACACCTAACACTTCTCCCTCCTCTGGCACTGGAGGAGCGCTTTTTTGAGCAGGTGGCGCGGATACTACCGAAGCAGGTGCCGCAACAAGCTCCTGTGCAGTCACCCGCTCTCCGCGCAGAGGAGACTCTGCCGCAACTATTGCAGAAGCCGCCACCGTGCTGTTTGGATATCGCAGAGTTGCTTGGGGCGTACCTTGTAATCCGGTAATCGCCGCGGCAAAACGAACACCCTCATGCGCAAGGACAATCGTACCTTCGGGCACCATATAACTCTTTTCGCCATCTACTAGAGACCACAGCCCTATATTAATTTCTTTTGCAGAATTGTTACGGATGAGGAGAGAACCGTCTCCCGCCGCTTCGAGTGACACGATCGCGCTCACGGCTTCCACGACAACACGGTCGATACCAGAAGAAAAGTTGTACGCGCCACTGACCGACACTGCATATCGCCCGGGGTATGCGTACACATGAAATACCTTTGCTCCTTCGGCTACCCCGCCGTCGCCGAAGTTCCAGACAAAACGCGCATCAGGAAGCGAAATATTCTGAGTGCTATACGCATTAGCGGAGAAATACGAGCCTCCTCCTGCCATAACCCGTGCGTCGGTCGTGATGCGGACTATTATTTGCGGTGGTCCCATACCGGACGCCTGCGACTGAGATTGTGTCGGTGTTTCTGTCTGCGTCTGGGTTTGTGCACTGCTGGTGGCGGTGGAGGTTTGCGTTTGCGCCTGTGACGTACTGCCGACTGTAATAAAATTTTTGATGTTATTAAACGTTGCGGTGCCTATCCCGCTTACATTCATGATGTCCTCTATGTTTGTAAACGCGCCATTTTGAGTGCGGTAGTCGATGACTGCTTGCGCTTTGGAGGGCCCAATGCCGTTTAGGGTTTGGAGTGCTGTCGAGTCGGCGGTATTAATATTTATCAATTCGTCAGCGTACACCAACGACACCTGCAGAAGCGGGGCGAGTAATATAACTACCGCAAAAAAATTAGTGAGTGTTTTTTGGTTCATCGACGTCAAGCATCTGACGGATGGTTTCGGGCGACAGTTCGTCTTTGGGTACAGATGGCTTTTTATGGCTCTCGGGCGCTACCTTGGTTAAGGCCTCTTTAAGACTTGAGGGGGTGCTTTTTGGAGGAACCGGGGCAGGTACAGCCACCAGAGGCTTGGTGCCCTGTACCTTAGCCAGCGCCTCGCGCAGGCTAGTAGGGCCCTCTAGGGGCGGTTTAGGCGGCTGTATGGGAGCTTGTGGACGAGGCTTTGTATGCTGTATCGGTGCGGGTGGTTTAGGCCTTTGTATGACCGGTGGAAGCAGAGTTTCTTTGAGTGCCTCCGGTGGGGGCATAGGGCTCTCTTCTTCTACTTTAGGCGCAGGCGCCCTAGTGGGGGCCGGCACTGGAGCAACAGGCTCCGGCGCGGGTTTTGGAGCAGGCGGGCGATACTCGGTGTGCACCACAGGCTTAGGAGCGGGCGCTTTGCCATATTTAGGCTTCGGCGGCTCGGGGACCACCGGGTCGGTCTTTTGCCACTCATCTATCACCCTTTCTACCTGTGCGCGCGCTTTGCCGTAGGTAGCACGCGAAGCGGCTATGACCGCGTCCACATGCCGCTCGGGTGGTGCATCAAACGGCGGGAGCGTAGTTGCGCTGAACGGCGGCGAGCCGACCCCGCGTATCATTAGTGTCAGATATATCTGAGCAAAGCCGAGGTTGACCAAGTCGGTCGCTTCGAATTGAGGTGAAAAAATAGTCTCGAGTGTCTCGGCATCAAAGGGCCCCACCCGAAAGGCGACCGTGGTGCCGACGTTGCCAAAGACGGCATCGCGCACCTCTTCCTCCATCTGCTCTACGTATTGGTGCGCAATGATGAGCCGCAGTTTATATTTGCGCGCCTCAGACAGGATGTCGGAGAAGCTTTCGTTGGCAAAGTTTTGGAACTCGTCTACGTACAAGTAAAACGATGGGAGGTCGCGCATCACCTCGGCCGGCACGTCGGCGCGCGACATCGCAGCCAAATAAATTTTGGTGACAATCATGCTGCCAAGCAGGTTGGTGTTGACCTCGCCGACGCGGCCTTTAGAAAGGTTGATGATGACTATCTTCTTGTCATCCATCAGCTGGCGGAAGTCGAAGGACGACTTCGGCTGCCCCACAATGTTGCGGATAAGCGGATTGCTCGTAAACTGCCCTACTTTGTTTTGGATTGCGGGGGTGGCGTCTTGTGTGTAGCGGTCGGTATAGTTGGCAAACTCTTCTACCCAAAAACTCTTTACTATTGGGTCGGTAATATTTTCTACTACCTTTTTGCGGAAGGCTTTGTTGATGAGCATGCGGTTTACATCGAGCAGTGTCGCACCCTCATACTCCAGCAGCGCCATCAGCGTGTTGGAGAGTATGTACTCCATGCGCGCACTCCATGCATCTACCCAAATTTTGCGAAAGGCCGAGAGCAACCCCGACACCACCAAGTGTCGCTTGTCGTAGCCGACATCCTCCATGATATTAAAAGCGATGGGGTGCTCGAGATCGAAGGGCGCAAAGTAAACTACGTCTTTGACGCGGTGTGCCGGCACGTACTCCATAATCCGATCGGCCGTAGAGCCGTGCGGATCGAGGAATGCCATCCCCTCGCCGTTGCGGATGTCTTGGATAGCCATGTTCTCCAGCATGGTGGACTTGCCCATGCCGGTCTTGCCGATGATGTACATGTGGCGCTCGCGGTCTTGGCGGCGGATACCGAAAGCCGCCTCTTTGCCGCGAGAGTTGGTCTGGGCAAAGTATGTTATTTGGTCGGGATTCTCAGGCATTTTCCCTATTGTACCTCCACTTTTACTGATACTGGATAAAGATCGGGCTCGGCGTGAGTTTGAGAATCTCTTCTATCGTAAGCAAGCGTGGAGGGTCCTCTTTGAGATCATTTTTATAAAAGAGCTTAAGCCCCGCAAACTGGACTGGCTCGGGATATATGACGTGTCTATAGGTGCCTATTTTGCGCTGCGGCGAGCCCCAGCCGTCCATCTGTATAACCACCTGCACCTCCGACAGTGGCTTAATTGCGCTAGTGTTGGTAATCATATTTTCAGTAAAGCGATGTAGGAGCAGAATCTTCGGCGGCAGATCGTGCTCGCGCACAAACTTTGCCAAATAGTCTGCGGCCCAGTTGATAGTTGCAGCATCGGTGGTGCCGATGACGCGCCCTGGCGGCGTATTGCCGGTCATATCAAACTCCGGGTCGATAGCGAGATGCACCTGCGGCATCGCCCAATATTTGTCTAAGTGTGGCAGCTCCTCTTCCACACTCGAAAGCCCTACTTGGATGTCGAGTATGACAATGCCGTTTATTTCTTTGGCGTACTCGAGCGCTTTGTCTATTTGGGTGTCTGGCATGCGCAGACGATACTTGCCGTCTTTACCCGCAGAGCCTTGTGCGGTCACGTCGATATACTCAATCGCCGGCACCACCGGTGTTGTTGGGTCGGCGGCCTCCCATGCGGCGACCTCGGCTGCCAATTTACTAAGCACCTCCTCTTTAGAATATTCGCCAAGTGCACCCATTTGTTTGGAATAAAAGTTGCCGTAGTAAGCAACAATGCGATTGAACGGCAAAATGGCGCGCGAATCGCGCGGATATGGCAACCCCCAGACTGGCCAAAGAGGTTTGCGGGAGGCGGCCTGCCCCGTTGAACTTGCAGCTTGTTCAACTGGGGTGGTCGTGCCCTGCAAAAATGCGTCGTACCAGGGACTTGTGGTTGCAACATGCGCAAGGGCGAGCAAGCGAGTATCGTACTCAAACGTATTGAGCTCTGGAATAAGCTTGCCCCCTTGCGGAGTCGAGGTTGCCTCGCTCACATACGACACAGACAGAAAATCCGGCAATACAAAAAAGACCGAGGCCGCTACAACAACGCCGAGCGTTGCCAACAGAGCAGTCGCCCAAAAACTAATTGAGTGAGGTAATTCCTTCTTTGTGCTCATGTACAGCGGAAGCCTCGGTCACTTCTTGGTCAGGCAGACTTTCTACAAACGAGTAGGTGTTGCGACGCTCGGAGCGAGGGATATGTGCACCAGCCGCACGCGAGAGCGCCTCGCCGCGCAAAAGAAAGCCTATCGTGGCGAGTGCCACACCGGTCACTATAAAAAGAAAAGTCTGCCAAGTACCGGGGATTCCAAGAAGCGTGCGGACTACAATAATCCAGAGCCCCAAAGCTATAACCATCATCTCTTTGGACATAGTGGGAGTTTACCACAGGCGCCCAAGGACTGCCCTCTTAGAGAGCTTCTACTATCACCACAAACTCCCCTTTTTGTTTGACCGGCTGCGTCTCTAATATCTGCAAAAGTTCTTCAGGGGTGCCTATAAGCGCCTCTTCGTATATCTTGGTGAGCTCGCGGTACAAACCGACCCGACGAGTAGGGGCGGCCTTCTTGAGCGACTCGAGCGCCTTTAGTATGCGGTGCGGCGATTCATAAAAAATGCTGGCACGATCGCTCATGGCTATCTCTTTAAACAGAGACTCTCTCCCCTTTTTTTGTGGAAGGAATGCGTAGAACGTAAACGAGGGCGCCTTAAGTCCTGCAATGGATACGGCCGCCGCAAGCGCCGAAGCGCCAGGGATTGTCTCTACTTTTGCCCCCGCCTCGCGCGCACAGGAGACGAGCTCGCCGCCGGGGTCGGATACATTCGGGGTGCCGGCATCGGAGACAAGTGCAACATGTTTGTCCTGCGCAAGAAGCCCGAGCACTTTAGAGTCGCTGACAGCAGGCGTATGAATATCAAAATGTGCGAGCAACTTGCGCGTGTTGCGGGTATCTTCGCACGCGACAAAATCCGCTTCCTTGAGTATACGGAGCGCACGCAGAGTAATATCCTCCAAGTTGCCGATAGGGGTCGCTACGACTGACAGTTTGCCTGACATGCCTGCCACAGTAGCACTTTTGACTAACGTTTAAAAGTCTGTTAATTTCTTTTAAGATTCAGTAGTTCCAACGAGTAGCAACAAGGGAGACACTACCAGTGCTCGATACTCTCTCAAAAGCGGCGCTCTACTGCCCGCCGTTCGAGTTGTGCGGAAACACCTTTTCCGCCACACTCTTCGGCAAACCGGAGAACAACTCTCTCTCCCAACTGAACGACCCTGTCAAAGGGCCTGCACTTGGGCGTAGACTCGAGGCGGAGCTGTTGTCGCGACGGGTGGGCAAGGCGCTCGCGCCAAGCCCTGTGCAGTTTACCGACCGCATCATCGACCCAAAAGAACTCACCACCAAGGTGTCGGTCGGCGCGCACGCACTCTACCGCAACCCCGAGGAGCCCGCTGACGGCGTGCCGCTTGAGGCCGGCGAGGCGTATGTTATCAGCCCCGCCGGCTGCCCTATTACGCTTATGGTTCGCGGCGATACTGCGTTTGCGCTCCACACCGGGCGCTTCTGTCTCGTCGATCCGCACTGGGCCGAGCACGGTATTTGCAAAGAAGGGCGGGCAAATACCAGCATCTGCTTTACGGCACTCAACTTGCTGCGCGCGCACAGCGAACGGCCAAACAAAGAAACGCGGGTCAAAGTATTCTGGTCGATACCGCCGAGGAACTTCAAGCACGACCTCGACGACCCGAAGTACCAGCACATCAACAAAGGGTTCTACCACAAGGTGCGGTCTCGATGGGGCGAGCGATGCGTCCCTCGTCGGGACAACATCTTCTACCCTGACTTGCCGCAACTCATCCGCGCCCAGTGCATGGAAGCGGGCGTGCCGGAGGAGAACATCGACCTCTCCCACGCCTATATGTCGGCAACCAACCCCGACGTGTGGATGGACGGTACCGCAGGCGCTGGCCGCAACGTGGTCATCTTGGCCAGACACTCCTGACCATCGGCCGCCCCCAAAAAAGGGGCGGCTTTTTCTTTTAAAACCTTTCGACTATACTGCGCTCAGACCAGTGTAGAAATCCGACAAAAGGGGTGCTTAATGGACGAAGAAGATACTTTGGACTGCAAGGAGTGCCTTCAGCCGATGGAAGATATGCCAGCCGTTTACGCCGGCCGTCTCCGGCCGCAGAAGACGTACCAATGTCCTAATCCACATTGTCACCGCCGGCTGCTTGTTTTTTATGCGACACCTCGTCCGCTTCGCCTGTCAAACAATAATTTTGCGGGCGAAATAAAGTTCGCTGAGTTTGTTGAGAAAATGGCAAAAGAGAAGGGCCTCACCCTGGTGCCACAATCGTGGCCTAAATTTCTGCCGCCGGTCCCTTAGGGGACGGCGGCTTTTTCTTTTGTTAGAGTACTGGTATGGCACAGAAGGCGCACTTTATAGGCATTAGTGGCAAGGGCATGTCCGCGGCGGCTATTTTGCTACAAGAATCAGGCTGGGAAATATCGGGCTCCGACGAAGGGCATTATCCGCCAGTAAGCGATTATCTGAAAGATAGCGGCATTCCTTTTATCTCCGGCTACAAAAAAGAAAATATACCCGCCGACGCAGACATTATTGTCATCGGTAAAAACGCCAAACTAGTGGAAGAGAGCAACGAAGAAGTCGCCGCCGCTTTTGCGAGTGGCAAAAAGATAGTCTCGTTCCCCGATGTATTGAGCGACCTGACCGCACAGACCGACAACATTGTTGTAGCGGGCAGCTATGGCAAGTCGACCTGCACCGCACTGATGTCGTGGTGCTTGCTACAGGCAGCCAAAGACCCGAGCTTTTTTATAGGCGAGATCACTAAGGGGCTTTCGGCGCACGCACGACTTGGAAAGGGCGGCGTGTTTGTGCTCGAGGGCGACGAGTATCCGTCGGCTAATTGGGACAGTAGTTCTAAATTTTTGCACTATCATCCAAAGAATGTGTTGCTGACCTCAACTACGCACGACCATGTCAACGTGTACCCAACACATGGAGACTACATACTCCCCTTTGTAAAACTCCTCGAGACACTCCCTCAAAGTGGTCTACTGGTGGTTAATCAGGGCGAGCCGCACGCGCTCAAAGTTTCAAAAGAATATACCGGCAAGACGGTCACCTACGGCATGACCTCAAAAGCTGATTGGTATCCAGAAAAAATAAAGTACGGCATGCCGACCACCTTTACGCTCAAAAATGGAGCTAAAACAATAGCAAAACTTTCTACCAAACTACTAGGCGCGCACAATATCGAAAACATCGTGGGTATAAGCGCGCTATTACTCGAAAAGGGGCTACTTACTCCCGAGCAACTTGTGGCAGGAGTCGAGAGCTTTGAGGGCGTGCGGCGCCGCATGGAGTATCTCTCGCCGGAGTCGTCGGTGGCGGTGTTCGAAGGCTTTGGCTCAAGTTTTGAGAAAGCGCGCAGTGCGATGGAGGCGATGCAGCTGCACTTCCCCAAGCGCAAGCTCATTGTGGTATTTGAGCCGCACACCTTTACGTGGCGCAACAAGGCGGCGCTCGCACAATATGACACGGTGTTTAAAGGAGCTGACAAAGTCTACATCTACGAACCCGCAACACAGGGTGCTACAACGCACGAGCAGCTTACTCAGGAGGAGATAGTCCAACAGGTAAAGGCGGCAGGCGTTGATGCCGAGGCGATTACTGAGCCACTGGTGGCGCTAGAGGCAATCGGCAAAGAGTTGGGGCCGAAAGATTGCATCCTCCTACTCACCTCTGGTGAGTTGGGCGGCCTCATCAAATCTATTCCTGCGTTGGTAGAAGAAAAGTTCCCCGCATGAAAACAATCGCGGCGCCGAAACAAGATTTTAGTACCTACATCGCACGGCCGGATACAGAGTTTATCGAGCGCGAAGGGGAGCCACTTGGGGAGCTGTACGCTCTAGGATATCTCCCCCACTCCGGCACAAAAAATTTGAACAACGTATTTTATAGCGCACGAAGTGCGCGCGTGCTCCTGCCAAAGTTTGAGCCCACGAGCGAGAACCGGCGCATAGCCAAGAAATTCGACGGACAGTTTACCAAAGAGCACACCGGGGACTTTGTGCCAGACGAAGCCTTTTATAATTTTTGTACAACCTACTTTGCTAACAAGCACGGTCCCCAAGCCATGCCACGCGAAAGACTCGAGCAGGTGATGCGTTGCGGGCTTGTCTCGAACGTCACTGTATACCGAAGTGCCGATACGGTAGTAGCCTACGTGCTCGAGGTAGAAGGCAGTGCCATGTCGCACTACTGGTTTTCTTTCTATGACCTTGCGTATGCGAGACAGTCGCTCGGGCTGTGGCTCATGTTGGACCAGATACGCGACGCTAAAGAGCGCGGCATTGAACATTATTATCTCGGTACGGTGTACGGCGAAAAGGCGCTCTACAAAACAAACTTTGAGCCTCTGGAGTGGTGGGACGGGAACGGGTGGAACATCGATGTCGCAACACTAAAGACTCTCAGTCGTAAAGATTAATATGTACGTCAAAGGAAAGTTGAACTCCTCTGTTCCTGAACTGAGTGGGCACGGGGAGAGTTGAACTCCCATGGATTGCTCCATACGCTTCTGAGACGTACGCGTATACCAGTTCCGCCACGTGCCCACTCAAGTCATGAACACTACGTGCCCCCTGGTGCGCGGTCTAGGGATCGAACCTAGGACCTTTCGAGTATCAGTCGAATGCTCTACCAACTGAGCTAACCGCGCTTGTTTCTGCTCCGCCATACTAGCAAAAAACGGCCTAAATAAAAAGACCGCGGCTAGTGCCGCGGTCTTTGCTTGGGGGCCCACATGCCGGGGCAAGGGTTCTTGCCATCGGCGTCGTACATGAGGTCGAGCACGATGGCCGCACCCTTGGTGATGACATCGTACCGATCGCCGTTCTGGCAATGCACGATGCTCTTGTCCTCTTGGAGGACGCCGCGCGACATCGCCGGCAAGTTGAAGACCATATCGTCCACGCGCACACGCGCCTGGGTTTCTCCCGGTTTGGTGCTGAAGGATTCCAGCGTGCCGATTCGGCGTTCAGTCTTTCGAGGACAACCTGTCACTCTTTTTCTCCCCAAATGTACTCCAGACCGATGTTGTTTATAACACCTGTGTGCGTGAGGTCAAGAAAAAGTTGTCCCCATTTACAAAAAGTTGACCCCGGCCGCGCAATGGCGGTCGGGGTCGGGTGATAAAAATCTGCAATCAGGAGAAGTGGAGGCCCCGTATCTTGGGGTGGAAAATTTGTGCCAGCCATTCATATTCGGCGGGCGCGCGATGTCGATTGGACATCATCATAGCTTCTCCTGTCGGTTGGGGTTAAAAGAAGAACTGCAAGCCTTACTCCCCGACTCTACTCCTCCGCCAGTTTTAGTGCAAGCGCCCTGTGTGCAAAAGATTACTTGATACCTAAAACTGCTTCAATACGCCCCGCAAAGGCGGCCAACCATGCTCTGGCTCGCTCATACGACTCCCGCGGCGCAGTAACGGCAAGATATCCATAAGTGCATATACCCACGATACTAATGCTCGCAAGAATCATCAAAAAAGGCTCAGCAGGTATGCGATATCTAGTAGAAAACGTGGCAACAGGACCCGCGGCAACAAAAAACCAAAGGATGTTAGCCCAAAAAAAGAAAAAGAATTCCTTCTTTCGAATAAACAAGATGCTCATGAGCGCTAGCAGGACAACGCCGAACATACCAAACTCCTCAACATGTTCGTATGGGCGGATAGTGCCCTCAAACGCAGCCACCTCAAACACACTATGGTTGGAGGCGTATATAGGCCGAAATACAAACAGCCACGCATACCCCAAACTGCTTTGTTCCAAATATGTCTCTATACCCGTCAGGTGGAACTGCAGATACTTGAGCGGCTGCGATGCAACCACCGCAAAACTTTCTTTCTGCAATACGGCCGCAGCCGCAAGATCCATCTTCCACTCGGTTTGTGGAAGATCTGAGACCGTAGTGAGTTGATGCTCATTTTTTATAAACAGCGGCACGTAGTAGTAATAAAAATTGACAGCGCTGGTCGAAGATATTCCAAAGACCCCACTTTCTACTTTATTGCGAACAACCCATGGCAAGAGCACGAGAGCAAAAGCGCACATAAAGACACCAAACAAAATGGCGCTTCTTTTTAGACTCCGTTGTTTGGTAAAAAATATAAGAATTGCAAAGCAGAGCGGCATATACATGGCGATGGTTCGTACCAATACCGACACGCCGAGCAACAAACCGCTTGCGGCAAATCGAAATTCCTCTGACTTTTGAAAACAAATGAGTATATACACCGACAGCAGTAGTACAAATACAAACAACGATTCAGAAAGCACCATCAGCGTAAAAAGTATGGTGTTGGGGTTACAAACAAAAAGCCCCGAAGCAAGGTACGCGGCAAACCGCGAACCGCTAACCTTTTCTGCAATACAAAATATAAGAAAGCACGAAGCGGCGGTTAAGAGAATTTGAACAAAAATGACGGCATCTACCGACCCAAATAAACTCAAAATAATTGCGATAAAGAGCGGGTAGCCCGGCACTCTAAAATACTCCGGACTAAACGGGCTCGCCGTAGCCAGCGAAAATGCTCCGTGGTGGCGCAGGTTATCGGCGAGCTGGACATACTCTGCAGCATCACTCTCTAGGACTGGGTAGGAGCTGCCATGCTCATGGTAATAGGCCTTGGTAGCCACAAATATAGCCGTGTAGGCGCATACCGCGACACAGCAGATAGCGAGTATGCCTGCGTAGCGCTTAATAAAATCTTTCATACCTAAGTTCAATGAAATGGTACCACTGCAAAAAGCCCCGTACCGATTAGGTTTGGGGAATTTCTGCTTTTAGAAACACACCTTTCTCTTGTTCCGCTCGAGCCTGCTCTGCAGTGCTGTACTCTGACAGTGTGCATACCGAGGCCATCGAGGGTCATGACGTATTGACCAAACCGAGTGCAATTTAGAGTTAGCACTATCACTCCATCCTGCGTCGCTCCGTAAGGAGCTAAGCAGGAAGATCGCCAATTCAGTTTCCGCACTCGTACGAGATGCAGAAACGCATTTCATTTGAATTGTTCCACGAGCAGCTTCCGCTACCCGTGCCTTGTTACGACTTACTCCCTGTCACCGAACTTGCCGTGACGCCACCGAAGTGACGCTTCAGGCACTCCCGGCTCCCTTGAGTTGACGGGCGATTTTGTCTACGAATCTGTAGATTGAAGTTCCCACGTAGCGAGCGGATTTACCGCACTACGCGAGCTCAATGCATTTGTTGCTTCAACATAAACAACTGTCTTAGTCCTTTGTCCGTCAAATGTTCTTTTTTGGAGAGCATCTTCATCATCAAGCAAAACAGGTCGAAGTCATGCTTTTTTGAAGCAAGCTGTAATTTGTTTTTCTTGAAGAACGGTATGATCTTGGTTTGTAAATCTTCCCAACGGAAGACTTCAAACCGATAGCAGTGTTGGTGATTTGGCCGCGTATCTTTTTGAAAGTATACGCTGCCACACCCGAAAAAACGTTGCAGCGCAAGGAGGATTTCCTTGTCGCGCTCGATGAGCTTGAGGTAGAACTTTGGTTCTACCGTGACGCGTCGAGCAATTTTCTTTTCTGCATCAGGATTTCGGACATATACGGTAAAGCTCCCTTCACCGTCTACCAACCCTACAACATATTCTGAACTAAGATTTTTCATTGAGTGAGTCCTTCTTCTTTCGAATACTATGACTCAGCTGACTTCTGACGCTGCGTCAGATTCATTGTACCCTGCCATTCAGGATACCAGCGTCAGATCTCCACAGGTAACGCACACTTCTGTTCCAAACATCCACTGCGAGCTTTTACTAGATTCTTCCCTACCCTCACCGCCCACTGGTAGGTCGAACCGCTCTTTTGTTGCAGAGGCTGCTTTTTGCGTCTGGGCCCTCCGCCGTAACTCTCGCGAGTTGTCGACTGCCCTTTTGCTACGCCCCGAAGACGAGATCGGGGGCTCGGATTTTAACCGAGTAGAAATGTGCGCTGCTGTGCGCGTTTATTGTGAGTACAAGACTTGAGAACGTATTCACCGCGGTATAGCTGACCCGCGATTACTAGCGATTCCGGCTTCATGAGGTCGAGTTGCAGACCTCAATCCGAACTGGGGACGAGTTATTAGGATTAGCTCAGGGTTACCCCGTCGCGACCCGTTGTCTCGTCCATTGTATCATGCGTGCAGCCCAGGATATCAGAGGGACATGCTGATCTGGCGTCATCCTCACCTTCCTCCCCCGTGAGGGGGCAGTCTCGCCTGACTATTAAAACAGGCAACGAGGGTTGCGTTCGTTACCCCACTGAAGGGAACAACTCAAGCCACGAACTGACGACGACCATGCATCACCTGCCCACACGTCTTGCGAGGTCCAAAGTTTCCTAAGGATTTCGTGTGAGTTTCAAACCCTGGTGAGGTTCTTCGTTTGTCATCGAATTGAGCCGCATGATCCACCGCTTGTGCAAGTCCCCGTCTATTCCTTTGAGTTTTAGCCTTGCGGCCGTACTACCCAGGCGCCGAACTTAACGCGTTAGCTTCGCCACAAAGAGGGTCGATACTCCTTATAGCCAGTTCGGATCGTTTAGGGCGTGGACTACCGGGGTATCTAATCCCGTTCGATTCCCACGCTTTCATGTTTCAGCGTCAGGTGTGCGCCAGTAAAGTGCCTTCGCATTTGGTGTTCCCCATGATATCAACGGATTTCACCCCTACACCATGAGTTCCCTTTACCTCTCGCAACCTCTCAGTCGTACCGTTTCTCCCGCATTTCCCGGATTGAGTCCGAGAGCTTTTACGGAAGACTAATACGACCGCCTACACATCCTTTACGCCCAGTGATTCCGGGTAATGCTTGGGGCCTCTGTATTACCGCTCCTGCTGGCACAGAGTTAGGAGCCCCTTATTCACGCGCTAATGTCAATTACTTCTTCACGCGTAAAAGCTGTTTACGTCCCGAAGGACTTCGTCCAGCACGCGGCGTCGCATGGTCAGGCTTTCGCCCATTGCCAAATGTTCTTGACTGCAGCCATCCGTAGATGTATGGACCGTGTCTCAGTTCCATCGGTGGGGGTCACCCTCTCAGGTCCCCTAGGCGTCGTAGCCTTGGTAAGCCATTACCTTACCAACTAGCTGATGCCCCACAGGCCGCTCAAAAAGCGGATTACTCCTTTAACGTCGCCGTACCATCTGGGATTACCCCGCCTTTCGGCGAGCTATACCAGACTTTTCGGTGCGTACCTGTGTATTACTACCTCGTCTGCCGGTTGCCTTGCGGCCCCCTTGACTTGCATGCCTTATCCACGCCGCTAGCATTCACCCTGAGCTAGGATCAAACTCTATATATTAGACAGAATTTCTTCCATCGCTCGATGTGAACGGAACAAGAGAAAGCTGTCTTTCCCTTGATTATCACTTGCTATCTCAGCCGCTTGTAACAGCTGAAATATTTTTGATCGTCTACTCGCCGGCTCCTACACTGGCAAATAGACTTGGTGTGATCAATTCATCTCTGGCCCGCTTGGCCAAAAATGTTTTTATTCGTTGTTGTCAAAGTCCGTACCTATAGGCCCTGTTTTTGTTCTTGCGAAAGGGACGCTTGAGTAAGCCCCTTTCAAACAAAAACCGCCCCGTTAGGCAGTAGGAGTAGTATAGTCGCCCTCCCTTGTAAGTCAAGCTGAACTATTCAGACAAAATAAGGGTATTTTGAGGGCTTGACGAAAGTACAGTATGGGTGTATAATATAGATGTATTTATAGTTCCTCAGACCCTAGGAGGGCGCCTTGCAGAAGATCGACCACCCAAAATACGGCTCTTGCTACGAGCTGACTCACCCTCAAGACAAGGGCTTTGCGCAGATAGCGCAGGGTGCAAAGGTCAATGCCACGACACTTCCGTCAGGCACCAAGACGCCGACCGAGGATCTCGTCATCCGCGAGAAATACCTCGTCAAGGAATAGGTGCAACACGGCCCGCCGGCTTTCAAACCGGCGGGCCTTTTTTATTTCTAAACTAGGATTTTTTCTGCCACTTCTGCCAAACGACACTAGCAAGCGTTTACTGTTCAAGAACAAAACGAGGGCGTCTTATCCTATCCGGCCACACCACCTCTTCCAAAAATTCTTCAAGTTTCCGATATTTGATAGTCCCGTATGTCAGCGATACGTATACCACCCCCTTCTCCCTTATCCGAGCATTGGTCGATTCCTCTGCAATATGGAGCACTAGATACTTTCCGCCTTTGTGATGATCATATATTCTCCCAAGAAACACTAATTCTTTCATAACTATAAACACACAGGACTACCCTATGTATTCTTTAAAAGACTTTCCGGAAGATTTTTACTTGCATTTAATACTTCAATTCCCACCAATTTCCCCGCAGCATCAAAATCCAAATGTATGTTTTCACTCACAGTCTCAGTTCGAGCTGCTCCGCCAGTTTCAATATCGGTTAAATAAATATACGCAGCGTCAGCGGATGCATCGTAAGTAATTTTCATATTTATTTCGCTAAAAACTCTTCCCAAGGATGACTAGCTATTTCTTCTCGAGTTAAATAAGTTGAACGACCGAACAAATCCCTTGATGCGGGCTTCTTAGCCTGAGCGTCTTCTGGATTCTGCCATTCTGACTCGCATTCTTCACAAACTACATACATCTTCCCAGTATCATTCTCCCGAGCAATTACTTGTCTACCTTGCCCACACACAGGACACTGGCCAACCCAAGCAAAATTTTTCATCCCCAAATTATACCTCTATTTTTTCTGCCACTTTTGCCAAGCGACGAGCATTGGGCTCGCGAGGAATATCGATGAGTAGGTGCCGGCTATCATACCGACGATGAGTGTGAGCGAGAAGTATTTAGTCGCCTCGGGGCCCATAAAGTAGAGCGCTGCAAGCACGATGATGACCGTCATCGAGGTGTTTACTGAGCGCGCGATCGTCTGCGTGATTGACTTGCCCACCACTACCTCAAACTCCTCGCGGCGACCCTTGTCCTCGTTGATGCGGAGGTTCTCGCGGATGCGGTCAAAGATGACGATGGTGTCGTTGATAGAAATACCAAGAATGGTCAGGAGCGCCACAATAAACAGCGCGTCCACCTCGGCGCCCACAAAGTGCCCGAGTGCCGCAAAAAGTCC
>CALREG010000011.1 GCA_943355135.1 Candidatus Nomurabacteria bacterium
AGAATATATTTTATTGCCACAAGCCGAGCACTATCGCCATCACTTCGATATTGACCAGCGCGTAAGCGGCATTAAAAGCAAAGAGTTTGAGTGACTTGCCCTCCCAGAGCCAGCCGTTGGCCAGCGTCGGCGCCAAGAAGCCGAGCCACAGCCAGAAGCCGAGCTGCATCGCGGTCGATACGGTAAACGCGTACGTGAGCGACATAAACATCGCAAACACATACGACACCAAAAGCGTTACGGCAAAACCAATGGACATCGCTTGCGCCGCCGTCAGCGGCATCTTGCGCATGCTGTCGCTGTTGAGACCCATAAGCCGCATCCAGTATTTGCCAAACCCAACGGGCGAGTGCCACACGGCACCTATTGCGTAGGCGATAACGGCTGCCGCCACTACTGCCAAATAATTGACTGCTATATCCATATAGATAGAGGTAATTTAATAAAAATACTCTACTCTATAGTATACCAAACTGGCGGAGGCGGAGAGATTCGAACTCTCGATACCTTGCGGTATGCCGCCTTTCCAAGGCGGTGCACTAGACCACTATGCGACGCCTCCAATTTTAACTAACAACATACAACTTACAACAAACGATAGGAAACATAAAGGGCGGCATCGCTTGCGCGACGCCGCCCTACCCCATCAATCAATCCTGCCCCACAAGCCGATGCTTGTGTTTGAAGTGTCTCGGGGGAGTCCAAGTCAGGTTTCCCCCACCAACACTCGAACCCGCCGAACGGCGCCCATCTTCCCGAATTTTGAAGCGGGCTTCGTTTTCGTCCTTGCGGGTCACCGCAGTGAAATTTTCAAAACGCTTCCAGCTGGGCTGGTTATCGCGTGCATCGGACATGCAGTCCCCCATCTTTTAGCCCCGCCGCAGTGGGAGGCTTACCATCATGTATCTTAGCATACTTGAGGATTAAAGTCAAGTACTGCTGAGGGGTATCTTATTCGTGGCCAAGTAGAGCCGTAATCCGCTCCTCTACCGGTGGGTGGGTCAAAAACAGTTTAGAAATGCCTTTCAGAGCCTTGCGCGCACCGAAGGGGTTGCTGATATAGAGATGCGCGGTGGCGTTGTTTGCGCGGCGCATGGGGGCGGAGTAGGCGCCGATTTTGCGCAAAGCATTTGCAAGCCCTTCCGGATATCGCGTAAGCAAAGCACCTGATGCGTCGGCCAAAAACTCGCGCTTGCGCGATATCGCAAGCTGCATAAGTGTTGCAATAATGGGCGCCAAAACAACGAGCGCCACCGCGATAATCGCAAGCACTGGATTTTTGTTGTCTCGGTCGCCATTGCCTCCAAACATCATGCCGCGCAAAAAGAAGTCGGACGCAAGCGTGATAAGACCCACCAGCACCACTGCAACGGTCGAGAGCAGCATGTCGCGATTGCCGATGTGGCTGAGTTCATGCGCCAGTACGCCCTCAAGCTCGGTGCGCTCCATCATACCGAGTAGCCCCGTGGTGACCGCCACCACCGCGTGGTCCTTGTCTCTACCGGTAGCAAAGGCGTTTGGTGCCGGGTCGTCAATAATATAAATCTTTGGTTTAGGAAGGCCTGCGGTGATAGCCAAGTTTTCTACCAAGTTATGCAGGTCGGCGTACTGACGCTCGTCGGCGGGCTTTGCCCCCGCCATAGCAACCACGACCTTGTCGGAGTTCCAGTAGGCAAAGACGTTCATCCCTATCGAAAAGATGACCGCAAAGAGCAGTATCCCCGGATTGTTGAAGTACCAACTGACCGCCCAACCAAAAAGCATAACCACGCCAAAAAAACCGGCCATGAGTATCCAGGTCTTGGCGACGTTTTCGTCTTGGTGAGTGTACAAATTAGATGCCATAAGAATACAGTGATTAGCCACTAGGGGTTAGCCAATAGTGAACTCCCTAAACCCCAGTCGCTAGTGGCTAGAAACTAACTTTGACAGGCTGGCGGGCAGCCGCCTCTCCCTCATCGAGCGCAAAGAACTCTCGCGGCTCAAAGCGGAAGGCGTTGGCAATAACGTTGCCGGGGAATGATTCTATAGCGGTGTTGAGATCGCGCACATTGGTGTTGTAGAAGCGACGCGATGCCTGAATTTTATTTTCCGTATCAGAAAGTTCGCGCTGAAGCTCGACGAAGTTGGTGTTGGCCTTAAGGTCTGGGTACGCCTCGGCAACCGCAAAGAGGCTCTTAAGAGCACCGCTGAGCATGTTCTCCGCCTTACCTTTCTCCTCTACTCCCCCTGCATCCATAGCGGCAACGCGCGCGGCGGTGACCTTCTCTAAGGTACCTGCCTCGTGCTTTACATATCCTTTGACCGCCTCAATCAAGTTGGGGATCAGGTCGTAGCGACGCTTAAGCTGTACGTCGATATCGGCCCATGCCTCCTTAGAGCGCATGACCAGGCGCACAAAGCGGTTGTACACCGCAATGACCCAAGCCAAGGCGATGACTACAATAAGCGGCGCAATCCAAGTTAGATGAAACATGGCTCTAGTATAGCAATTCTACGCAGATTGCAAGCCCTAGTAGTCCATGCCGCCCATGTCGGGGCTTGGAGCGTCTTTTTCTTCCTTAGGCTCTTCAGCAACTGCCGCTTCGGTCGTAAGCAGTATTGCGGCGGCCGAGGCGGCGCGCTCGAGTGCTGTGCGAGTCACTTTGACGGGGTCAACAATACCGGTGGCTATAACGTCAGCCACAATTTCATCCTTAACCGCATCGTAGCCGGCGTTGCCTTTGGCATTCTTGACCTTCTCTACCACTACGCCTGCATCAACACCCGCATTGTGTGCAATCTGGCGCAGCGGCATCTCGAGCGCTTTAAGCACTACCTCGTAGCCCACACGCATCGCGTCATCCATTTTGTCTTTTGTTTTTGCATAGCTTTCGGCGACCTTTTGCGCAGCCTTTACCAGCGCGACACCGCCGCCTGCGACAATACCCTCTTCAATCGCGGCTTTGGTCGCGTTGACCGCGTCTTCAATCTTGAGCTTCAAATACTTCATCTCTGTTTCGGTCGCGGCACCCACGCGGATGACCGCCACACCGCCCGACAGTTTTGCCAAGCGCTCCTCCAACTTTTCTTTATCAAACTTACTCTTGGTGTCGGCAATTTGTGCACGTAGTTGAGCAATGCGGGCATCGATGTCCTTCTTGGCACCCTTGCCGCCCACAATGACCGTCTTGTCCTTGGTGGCAATGACCTTGCTTGCCCGACCGAGCATATCGAGCGTCACGCTCTCAAACTTCATACCCTCCTGCTTTTCAGAAATTACTTGTCCACCGGTCACCGCCGCGATGTCGGCGAGCATGGCCTCCTTGCGGTCGCCGTACTCCGGCGCCTTAACTGCAAGCACGTTGAAGGTCCCGCGCAGCTTGTTGAGCACAAACGTGGTCAACGCCTCGCCGTCGATGTCTTCGGCCACAATTACCAAGTCTTTTTTGCCCGACTCGGCTATTTTTTGCAGGAGCGGCAGTATTTCTTGCACGCTGGATACTTTTTTGTCCGTAATCAATATGAGTGGGTCTTTGTACGATGCTTCCATACGGGTCGCGTCGGTGACCATATAGGCCGACACATAGCCGCGGCCAAACTCCATGCCTTCTACCACCTCCTTTTCAATACCCAAAGACTGGCTTTCTTCTACCGTCACGACACCGTCTTTCCCCACCTCTTTAATGGTGTCAGCAATAATGTTGCCAATATCGACAGATTCGGCCGAAATGGTTGCGACTTGGCGCACCTCTTCATCGTTGCCGATTTTTTTGGCGAGTGACTTGAGCGCCGCAACTGCCTCGGCGGCGGCCGACTCGATGCCGTGGCGCACTGCCATGGCCGAGAGTCCCGCTTCGGTGTGCTTCATGCCCTCGTCTACAAGTGCCTGCAGGAGTACGACCGAGGTGGTGGTGCCGTCGCCGGCTATGTCGTTGGTCTTGCTGGCAACCTCCTTCACAATCTCGGCACCCATGTTTTCAAACTTGTCGCGCAGCGAAATTTCTTTAGCAATAGAAACGCCATCGTTGGTGATAGTCGGCCCTCCGTAGCCTTTATCAAGAGCGACGTTGCGGCCGCGCGGACCAAGCGTCACCTTGACCGTGTTGGCGGCTTTGTCGACTCCGTTTTTGAGCGCGCGTCGCGCCTTCTCTCCAAAAAGAATTTGTTTTGCCATATATTAATCTAAAACTGCCAAAATATTGTCTTCGCGGACCAAGTAATACTCGGTGCCGTTTACTTTTACTTCGTCGTACCCATATTTAGAAAAGAGCACTTTGTCGCCAATTTTTACATCGACTGGCACGAGTTCGTTATCATCACCACGCTTACCTCTCCCCACTGCCACCACCACCCCGTGCTCGGGCTTTTCCTTTGCGGTGTCAGGGATGATGATGCCGAAGCTTGTTACCGTGTCCTGCGGGATAGGTTTGACCAACACGCGGTCACCCATCGGAGTCATCCCCGCTTTGGACTTGGCTGGGGCAGAAGCCTTCGCTTTCTTTACCACTTTTTTGACCTTCTTAGTAAGAGTTTTCTTCTTCATAGAGCCCAAAATATATGAAAGATACCGAGCTAAGTCAATCCTGCCTGCCGGCAGGCAGGATTGCGGGCCAGGTATTGCCGTGGTAGCTTATGAGGAATGGCGATTTTAGGGGTGCTCCCCTATATACAGATAGCTCTGGCGGTCCTGTTGACGGCCTGCATCCTGCTCCAGCAAACTGGGGCTTCGCTCGGTGGCGCATTCGGTGGAGACAACTTTACTGCCGGCTACCACACCCGCCGCGGATCAGAAAAGTACCTCTTCTGGGCAAGTATTGGTTTGAGTGTTCTATTTGCCGTAACCGCATTGGTGGCACTCCTCATCCGCTAACTCTAAACACAAAATCGGAAACTGGTCGCAGTTTTTTGTTTTTTGTTTGTAGTTATGAAAAATCTCCGGCGCATTGCGCACATCGCATTCCACCCCTCTTGGCTGACTAATGCACAAGACATAGCCAACTCGCTCGGCCGCGGGAGCCGCGCGCTCTTTTTATCATTTGCGGTACTGCTCGCTATAAGCAGTACAGGCCTTTTGTATATCCTCAAACAATCGCTCGTAGTAGAGGTGCCCGCTCGCGGCGGCAGCCTCACCGAAGGTGTCATCGGCTCTCCGCGCTTTATCAACCCGGTGCTTGCCATCTCAGACGCCGACCGCGACCTGACCGCCTTGGTCTACTCTGGGTTGCTACGTGCAACACCGACCGGAGGCTACAAACCCGACCTTGCAGCCTCTTACGTTGTATCCAGTGACGGCAAGATATACACCTTTACCCTGCGAGAAGGGGTCACCTTTCATGACGGCACACCCGTAACTTCGGCAGACGTCGCGTACACCATACAAAAGGCTCAAGACCCAGCACTCAAATCGCCACTGCGCGCCAATTGGGACGGCGTCCGCGTAGAAACGCCGGATGCACAAACAATAGTGTTTACCTTGCGCGCGGCCTATGCTCCTTTTATAGAAAACTTGACCCTCGGTGTGCTCCCCAAAGCGCGCTGGTCTTCTATCAGCGACGAGGAGTTCCCCTTCTCCGACCTTAATGCCGAACCCGTCGGCTCTGGCCCTTATCTAGTAAGCTCGGTGTCGCGCACTTCTTCGGGGATACCCTCTTCCTACGCGATGCACTCGTTCAACAACTACGCGCTCGGCGAGCCGTATATTACGTCGCTTACGCTCCGTTTTTATCAAAGCGAGGGCACGCTGGTTGCCGCATTGGGGAGCGGCGACATAGACTCCGCAAGCGGGATATCGCCCAGCGACTTGGGCAGCCTGCCGCAAAAAAATATCCGCACCTCGTCTCTCAACCGCGTCTTCGGCGTCTTTTTTAATCAAAACCAATCAACCGTACTGCGCGACAAAGACGTGCGCGTGGCACTCAACAACTCAATCGACCGCCAAGAACTTGTGTCTCAAGTATTGGGTGGCTATGGTACCCCGCTCTCTGGACCAGTACCACCTGCACTCACTACCAACCTCTCTACCAGCAGTGTTTCTACCAGCGCAGCCTTGGCCTCGAGCACTCGCGCCACACTTATGGCAAAGGGATGGAAGCCGCGTGCGGACGGCGTACTGCAAAAAACTACCGGCACCGGAAAAAATATTCAGACCGTGACGCTAACTTTTGATCTTGCCACCGCCAATGTGCCCGAGCTGCGCGCAGCGGCTGAGTATCTCCGCGCTTCGTGGGAGAAGGTAGGCGTACAGGTAAACGTCAAGATTTTTGAGCAGGGCGACCTTACTCAAAATATTATCCGCCCGCGCAAATATGACGCGCTCCTTTTCGGCGAGGTCATAGGCCGCGAGCTCGACCTGTTTGCCTTTTGGCACTCCAGCCAACGCACCGACCCAGGCCTCAACATCGCACTCTATGCCAATAGCACATCAGACAAGGCGCTCGAAGGCATGCGCACTACCACCGAGCAAGAAAAGCGCAAAGCGCTCCTTGCAACATTCCTCGGCGAACTTTCCAAGGACATACCCGCCATATTTCTCTATGCGCCCAATTTCGTGTATAGTGTCCCTAACGACATTGCGGGGATAGATCTCGGCTTCATCGAGACCCCTGATGACCGCTTCCTCAGTTTGCCGCGCTGGCACAAAGAAACCGACGAGGTGTGGCCATTGTTTGTCTCCGACAAACAAAAATAAAAAGCGTAAAAAAAATTATTAAGTAAGAAGAATTTATGGAACCACAGCAACACAGAACGGGCGGCAAACCGCCGTTTCGACCCAAAGGACGCGCCGGCGGAGCTGCCGGCGGACGCGCAGGTCGCGGAGGCGGCCGTGGGCGCTTGCGCCAAGGCGGACCGCGCCCCCATCAAGCGCACCCCGTACGCGAAGTGCTAGACGTCACCCCAATGCTCAATGGTGATGAGAAGCCTATCCCCCCGCTCGCGGAGGGCAACATCCGCATCATCCCCTTGGGTGGTGTAGAGGAAATCGGCAAGAACATGAGCATGGTTGAGTACGGCGATGACATCATCGTCATCGACGCAGGATTCCAATTCCGCGAGGCCGACACTCCGGGCATCGACTACATAATCCCCAACACTAAGTACCTCGAAGAGCGCCGCGAGAAAATCCGCGGGCTCTTCATCACGCACGGACATCTCGACCACATCGGCGCTATCCCCTACATCATCGACCGCATCGGCTACCCAGCCGTATACACCCGCAAGCTCACTTCGGTCATGATCCGCAAGCGCCAAGAGGAGTTTCCTAACCTCAAGCCGCTGGATATCCACGAGGTGGAGAAAGAAGACACTATCAAAGTCGGCAATTTGCGCGTGCGCTTTTTCTCGGTGACGCACACCATCCCCGACGCCATGGGCATCATCATCGAAACTCCGCACGGGCTCGTGGTCTTTACGGGTGACCTTAAGCTCGACCATGTCGACGGTGTCCCGACCGAGGAAGAGGAAAAGGAGTTTGCCTTCTTTAAAGACAAGAAGGTGCTCTTCCTCGCAGCCGACTCTACCAACTGCGAGCGACCGGGCTTCTCTATCCCCGAGTCAACCGTGACCAAAACGATGAACGACATCATCTCCAAGACTCCTGGCCGCCTCATCATCGGCACCTTCTCCTCACAACTCGAGCGCCTGATGCGCATGATCGAGCAGGCCGAGCGCGTGGGCCGCAAAATTCTGGTAGAAGGCCGCAGCATGAAGGTCAACATCGAGATAGTAAAGCAGCTCGGGCTCTTAAAGGTAGACGAAAAGACCTTCATCGAGGCAGGCCAGCTCGAGCACCTCCCCGACAACAAAGTGCTTATCCTTGCCACCGGTGCTCAGGGCGACGAGTTTGCCGCGCTCATGCGCATCGCGATGAAGACGCACAAACACGTCAAAATAAAAAAGAGCGACACTATCGTGCTCTCCTCTTCGGTGGTGCCGGGCAACGAGCGCTCGGTACAGAAGCTCAAAGACAACCTAAGCCGCCAAGGCGCGCGCATTATCCACCGCGAGCAAATGGACGTGCATGCCTCGGGCCATGCCAACCGTGACGAGACCTTCTGGATACACCAAAAAATCAATCCGCGCTTCTTTATGCCACTGCACGGCTACCACTACATGCTCCGCGTGCATGCCGATATAGCCAAGGCTTGCGGCCGGAGCGACGACGAAATAATTGTCCCTGACAACGGCTCTGTGCTTGAAATACAAGATGAAGGTACCAAGATCGTACGCCTCAAAGAGTCGGCACCAAACTCCTTGCGCCTTGTAGACGGCTTTGCCATCGGCGATTTGCAGGAGGTGGTTATCCGCGACCGCACGGTGCTCTCGCAGGAAGGTATGTTTGTCATCATCGCGACCGTCAACCCCAAGAACGGCCGCCTGCGCAAGTCGCCCGACATCATCTCTCGTGGGTTCGTCTATTTGCGCGAGTCGCAGGAGCTGCTCCAGCAGGCGCGCATTATTGTAAAGAAAACAATCGAAGACTCCGCCAAAAACCAAAATCCGGTCAACTTCGACATGATCAAAAACGAAGTGACCGATACCGTGGCGCGCTTCCTGTTTGAGAAAACCAACAAGCGCCCGATTGTCATACCTGTGGTTTTGGGTGTATAGTTTGTGACAGACAGCAACTGGAGGGGACCCATGCATACTGGTATCTACGCCCTGTGCTCGGTGTGCGCCGAGCGGATTGAGCTTCTGAAGAAACGCGACCGACCGACGGCGTTTAATGCCAAACTCGAGGAATTTTACGTTGCGGCAACGCACTTCGAACTCGGGGGCACCCTGTGTCCCGGATCGTTGCACACGCCGACCTTCCCCGTTACTACTCTGCCGCTGTCCAATGCCGACCACGCCGCAGCAGGAGACCGTCGGTCTGCAAGCGCTTAAGTTCACGCTCAATCTCTCCCTTTGTTCTTGGGGAGAGATTTTTTATTAGTTGGGCAAGTGTAAGCGTTTTTTTGAGCAACTCGCGCAGTATCGCTCCACGCAACTGCCGCGCCGAGCCCTCAAACGTAGACTGCTTGGTGTAGTGTTTGCTTTTATTATTGAGCCGCACGCCTTGTTTTTTGAGGTACGAGCCATAATCCATCAACCCCGCATAAAAATCCCGCGGCTGCATTTTAGACTTCTTTAAAGCCTCTGCCACCAAAGGCAAAAGTTCGTTATCCCCAACTTCCAAGGACTCTCCTTGGAAAAGGTGGTGGAAGAAGACGGTGCGGATGTTTGTTTCTATAAATACCTCGGGCTTGTTGAAAGCGAATGCTGCGACTGCTCCCGCGGTGTAGGGGCCGACACCGGGGAGCTTTTGACCCCTCCAACCTTCGCGTGTCAGTATCTTGGCCGCTTGGTGCAAAAATTTGGCACGGCGGTTGTAGCCCAAACCTTGCCAGTGCTGCAGCACCCGCGAGAGCGGCGCGCGTGCAAGCGCGCGAGCTGATGGAAATGTCTTTAAAAAGCGATTATAGAACGGTATCACCCGCTCGACCTGCGTCTGTTGGAGCATCAACTCCGAAACTAAAATCTTGTAAGGGTCTTTTGTTTTGCGCCACGGCAAATGCTCCCTCCCCTCTTTTTTGTAAAACGCTTTGAGCTCGCGCAGCAGCTTCGGCATGCGGGCAATGATAACAAAAAATCCCGCCGGAGCGGGACTTTTTGGACTGCCGCGCAAAAGCTTACGCTTTCGGGCGGGCATCGGAGACCGTGAGCATGCGACCGGCGAACTCCTTGCCATTCCACATGGCAATTGCGCCGTCGGCACCTGCATCATCAGCCATCTCCACAAAGCCGAAGCCTCGGGAGCGGCCGGTCTCGCGATCAGTCACGATTGAGGCCGTAGCGACTTCGCCAGCTTTGGCAAAGGCGTCGCGGAGCTCATCACCTGTCGTGCGGTACGGAAGACCACCGACAAAGAGTTTGCGTGCCATGATTACGATAAACAAAATTACTTACTGTTCTTTCGTAAGGCGACCCTCCTTGGGCCAACATGGCTACAACGGAGACTTACTCGAACACAAAAAATATAGCACTAGTAGGCAGGCTTCGCAATCACAACCAAACGCTTATCAAAGGTCTTTTTAGAAGGGACCCAGTCGCCATCGCACGTAATAAGGGCAATTTGCGAAGGGCCGTTGGTGGCAAATATCGCGTCGCTCGATGCGTTGGCAGGATACTCGGTGACCGAAGAGACACGATACACCAGCGCGCGGCCAGTAGTATCTAGAACAGTAATATAGTCGCCCTGCTTAATCTGAGACAACTGCTCAAACACGCCCGCCTTAAGGAGTCCGTTGTTTACATGTCCGGCAAACACACTGCTCCCCTGTGCCCCAGGCTTGGCACCCGGCGAGTACCACGCCACGTCGTCAAAGTCTTTTGGAGTACCCATGGTACCGTCGGCTTTGGTGCCGACAGACTCGATTGCGGCGTCTACACCGAGCGACGGAATCTGCAGTCGTGCAGGAGTGATGGCGACAGTAGCAGTTGTGGTTGGTTTAAGTGCCGCAGGATTACTGAGAGCCGCTGGTGGTGCAAACGCCAAAAAGGCCGCGTCGGGTCCGAGATTTTTGGTGAAGCGGCTCGCCACATCGGCGCCGCCGACCAACACGCACAAGACTCCTATAATCACGACCGTATTACGCACATAGTGATGCGCGCGACTGCGCTCATGGACCAACACCGCTGATTTAGCGGACGGCAAGAGTAAACGCTTTTCTGACATACGGGTACGCGAAGATTGCGGCACCCAAGAGCAGTACAAGCGCAAACGCAAGCTGTGCAGACGTTGCAGGCTCAAGACCAGTGTTTGGGAAGCGTGGGTATGCGTACGCGCTATACGTAGGCGCCGGAGGCTGGGTTCCGTAGTACGGATAAGTAGTATTCGACGGATAGGTGTTGTAGGTATTGTAAGAAGGATTGCTGTAGAGAGGAGTTGGTGTCGGCTGGGTGAAGAATCCGGAGGTTACGGTGATGGCGCAGGTTGCGCTCTGTGATGCATTAGTCACGGTGACCGCCTGCGCGCCACTGCCCTCGAGCGTAGTGGTGAGTACCGGACCTACGTTCGGGTAGTTTTGCGTCGGGGTGCGCCAGTTGTAGGTGCCGCCCATGCCGCCCACTGCGGTAAAGCGTGCCGACTGTCCGATGCCTACCGTCGGCGTGTCGGTGCGGCAGGTCAGAGGCTGTGCAGTTTGGGTGTACGGGTAGACGTACGAGTTGGAGTAGTTGTAGGAGCCCGCGTTGACGGTGATGACGCAGGTCTGCGTACCGCCGGCGACAATCGAGCTGTTGCATCCAACCGAGTAGCTGGTGCTAAAAGCAGACGGATTGACCAAGGTCACCGAGTAGGTGCCTGGGTTGATGGTTACCAGCGTCCCTTGTATAGAACCCTGAAAGCTTGCTGGGGCCGGAGACTGACCAGAGACCGCTACCGTAAAGGTGGCGGGAGCGTAGGTGTATCCGGTCTGATTAATAACCTGTACGTATACGTTCAACAGACCCGTAGTTGGGGTCTGAGCAAAAGTAATGGCCGGAACCAGAAGAGCGGCTCCGAGGGCTGCCGAAGCGGCGATTTTAGAAAACATGGACATAACGAAAAAGTGTTGATAAATAAGGTTATTAAGTAGATTTCCCACGAACAACTGCGCCCACAGTACAATACCTAGAGAGATTGTGCAAGTGGCAGCGACTCAAGCTCATCTACAGGCTCTGTGTGTGGGATAAGTGCACTTATACCAAGCATAAGCAGGACTCCGACGCTAAACCAAACCACATGTTGCGCGTAGTGTCGGATACTTACCGCCTCGCGGACCGAGTGAGGTATCAGATCGTGCAGTACCACCACAATAATGCCGCCGGCGACCAAAGAGAGGAGCGGGCCTTCGAGCATCTCGAACATATCGAGCAAAAAGTATCCCCCGACCGCGCCGATAAGTATGGTGGAGGAAACAAAAAAATTTATCGTGAGCGCTTTTTTGATACTGTAACCCGCGTCGCGCAATACAAAGAACTCAGAAATTTCCTGCAGTACTTCGTGTGCAAGAATACCCACAGTGGCGGCAATACCAAGCGGTACACTCACCGCATATGACGCCGCCAAAAAAATACCGTCGGCGGCGTTATGTATGCCATCGGTTACCAGCAGGCGACGGGCGTCAAGATGTGTGTGGCTGTGCTGACCATGAGCATGGCTATGCGAGTCAGGGGTGAACTTAAAGAGCAGCCAAACAAACACCGCTCCTCCCAATATCCAAGCGAGGCCAGCAGAAATACTCCCACTGTGCTCTATTGCTTCTTGCCCTACCTGATAGGCAAACACCAAAAAGACACCTGCCGAAAAACTGACCAGCAGGTCCAGATTTTTTTCAATGTAGACTCCGACGCGGTTCCACACGGCCACAACGCCCGCAAGCGAGGCGATCATTACCAGAAACGAAGATACAAGTAGAGGTATCACGTGGAGAACAATATCACAAAAACGGCTGGAGTTTGCCACGATTGAAGAGGCGGCCTTCTACCGTCCATTTGTCATAGCCGTACATAAAGATAGCCACATTTACGCCAAGGAGTACCAGATGCGGCCAGACCGACTCACCGAAGTACAACAGCGAGAGGAACAACCAGAAGAGAAAAAATAGTACCGTGTGCCGCAGTTCAAAACCGACAATAAAGAAGATGCCGATGAGCACCTCTATAATGCACGCGCCGAGCACGATAAACAGCGGGTCAAAGTGGAAGAACTGCGTCAGGTTGTACTCGCTTACGACCGAAAGTGCGAGGTTGCTGTGCAAAAACTTGCCGTACAGTGCCGCAAACGCCACTGACACCCCAAAGCCCACGCGCAGGGCCAAAAATGCGTACGCCTCGTATTTTGGTTTGAGCAAAAAGAGTGCGAGCGCTATCTCGCCGAGATAGTTGAGATAGGTCAGTATATACACACCATAGCGGACAGTGGCAACCGCAAAAATAATGAGCGCGATGCTGGCGCCCACCGATACAAAACGATTCAACAATATGAGTAGACCCGCAACATACAGCCCTAGTTGTACAAGAATGTCGTATCCGCCGAAGTCGCTGAGCGGAAGCTCTGGCCCAAAGAGTGCCCCGTTGTAAGCACTTGCAATAAGGCAAAGCCCGAGCGTGATACGGGCTACTGCCCCTGCCCATGGGCGCAGGCGTGCAAGAGCCGGCTCAAACAACATTTCAAATCGGTGTGTGATGGAGGCAAAAAAGATGGTACTCACCACCACAAAGGCGATAAAACCCCAAAGGAAAAACTGAAACCGGTTTGTGGCAAAGGCGCCAAAAGGGTTGGGTGACGGAGTTCTAATGTCGTTTGCAATAGTGTCTGCAGAGAGCACGTACACCTCGTGGGCAGAGACACCGAAGGGTGCGAGTATAAAAAAGAGCGCAGCAAGAGCACCCACAACGTATAACACCCGCAAGTAGCGCATATATACAGTGTAATACGAAAAATCCCCGCCAATGGCGGGGATTTTTTACTCTCTGGCTATTTACTTCCAGAGCGTCCGAAGGATAGAGAAGAATGCTTCCTTGGCATCGTGGAGGAATCCTTTTGCCTCCTTAAGGTCTACTTTTGCAGTAGTGATAAGAGTGGCATTGGTAGTCGTGCTATTAGAAGCGTTGATCTGTGCTGCGGCCGTAATAGCCTTGCCTGCCTCTACTTTGGCGTTGGCAGCAGCGGTCGTGTAGGTAGCGAACTTTGCTTCAAGCGCAGCTTTAGTGTCTGCGCTTGAACTCGCAATCAAAGCACTCATACGAGCGTTGAACGAGAGTACTGTGTCGGCTGCGGCTTGGATGCGTACACCTTGCTTGGTGATAGCGGCTGCGGTTGTCGTGGCCTGCTTTACCTTGCGGTCTTCATGTTTCTCGTCGCGATGATCCTTTTTTTCGTCATGTTTTTCTGCGCGCTCTATCCCCTTTTCTATACGGACATTGAGTCCTGCGCCTACACCGAGCTTTGTCTCATTTTCATGAGCGAGAGCGAGTGTAGGAATCATCAGTGTTGCGAGAGCCCCTGTAGCGAGTATTTTTGTAAGAGTTTTCATAGATAAGTTTAAATAACTAGTAACCGCACCCCTACTGTGACGGTCACCTCTATCAAATCTTTCCTTTACAAATCGGGTTCTACGAGTCCTAATCGAATGAGGCGTGAGTTGATTGAGCCCCTCTGGCGGCCAAATTCTTTGACCAAACTTGCGACGCTGGCGCTGTCGCGAAAGAGCTCGGTCAAGCGCGCATCATCTTCTTTAGTCCACGGGCGGTAGGCATTGGCGTACTTTTCGCGTATCTTCTCGAGCTTGCCCTTCTGCCCCACCTGTGCGGCACGCTCTTTTGCAACCTCACTAGGCTCTTTGCCTCCGCTTTTTTGTACAAATTGTTGGTGCAACTTAGACAGCTCCTCAACCGGCATCGCGTCAAACGCCTCGCGCGCGGCAGTTGATGCGCCGCGAAAATGCGCGTCTTGTTTTAAAATCTGCGGATGTACGGCAAGCGCCCGCTCATTGAAGCCGCTTAAGTAGAGTCCGCTCAGCGAGCGCACCCGCGAGAGTGCAACGTAGCCCTGCCCATATTCAAATGCTTGCGAGAGGTCCATCACTGCCGAGTCTAAGCTCATACCTTGGCTTTTGTGCACGGTGATAGCCCATGCGAGCCGTAGTGGCACCTGCACAATTTTGGCGAGCGTGCGCGCGCGATCATCAATACGCCACTCCTCGGGCGCAGCTTCGAGCATCGCGCCCTCGCGTGTGCGTACCATGGGGAATCCACTTTCAGAAAATCCGGCAATAGTGCCGAGCGTGCCGTTTACAAACCCTTTGTCAAAGTTGTTGCGCGTAAACATTACTGCGGCACCGTCCTTGAGCACCAAACTTTCAGGCGACAGGCATCCGCGCTTGAGCCCTTCTACAAGTGCCTTGCCGCCCTCGGAGCGCATCTCAAATAGTTTTGCATCGGCGTCTATGCGCCCGAGCGCCTCGTCGTTGATACGGTCGACATCGGCATTGTGCGGATAGAGCCGTGTCGAAAGTTCGTCGTCCTCGGGGAATTCGGCTCGGGCATGCAGAGCGTCTTTGTGCGCCGCGGTCAGCGTGCCCCCGCGCAAAGCACCAAGCAAATCCAAAAAAATATCATCCTCTTGGCGATGCTGCTCGCTTAAGTAGCAGTACAGCGGGTTGGCCTCCTCCCAGCTGGGTGACTCAAACGCAAAACGCGACCTCTCGCCCTTAGACACCGGCGGGAGTTGGAAGAAGTCTCCGACAAAAATTACTTGCAAGCCACCGAAGGGTCTATCGCTCCCCCGCAGCGTACGGGTGGCACGGTCGACCATCGTAAGCAGGTATGCGTCGAGCATCGACACCTCGTCGATAATAAGTACGCTCGTTGCCCGCACTCTGCGCACGAGCGGCTCGCGCTCGAGCAGGGCTTCTAAATCCCACTCACTCAGCTCTTTTTTA
This sequence comes from Candidatus Nomurabacteria bacterium, assembly GCA_943355135.1. Lineage (GTDB taxonomy): Bacteria > Patescibacteriota > Minisyncoccia > Phycocordibacterales > SBAW01 > GWA1-54-10. The sequence goes on from CALREG010000011.1 coordinate 15,447, forward strand.
ATCCCAATTCCGCTCCACGCGTGGATAGTCATGCCGCCCACATGCGTTGCCGCTATACCGGTCGAGGCGGTGATAGCGGGCTCGATGCCTCGCTCGCGCAGCCATGTGATGTAGCGGTTGATAGTGTACGTCTTGCCCGAGCCCGGCTCGCCGGTCAAAAATACATTTGCTCCGGTTTTTAATATTTGTAAGGCTTCTTCTTGTTTCATAGTGAGAGAAATTTTAATAGCTTCTTTAAATTTCTCAAGCGGAGCAAAACAAGTGTGGCGGAGGGTCGAGAGGCGCGACGGCGCCGGGTCGTAGGAAAATTTATCAGCAGGAAATTTTCTGCCCTCCGACATGCTTGGTTTTGCTCCATACCCATACTTTTTACTTTTCGCCCTCGCCAAACTCTAAGCATACAGAGTTTAAGCAGTAGCGCTTGCCGGTGTCGGTCGGGCCATCGTTAAAGAGGTGCCCAAGGTGTCCACCACACTGCGCGCACACCACTTCGGTGCGATTCATCCCATGAGCGTTGTCATCGACAAACTTGACCGCACCGGGGAGAGCTTCGTCGAAGCTCGGCCAACCAGTGCCAGAGTCAAACTTGGTACCCGATGCAAAGAGCGGGTTGCCGCACGCGATGCATTTGTACATGCCGTCGCGCTTTTCTTTAAGCAACTTGCCGGTAAAGGGTGCCTCGGTACCCTTGCCACGCAGCACCGCATACTGCTCGGGCGTGAGCATCTTCCTCCACTCGTCTTCGTTTTTAGGCATGTTTGGCATAGTTATCTCCAGTCTTCGGCATCTTGCGGCAGCGGCACCACCTCGTTCATCTCAGCGATTGCGGCAGGGATGACACAGAGCACGCGCCCCGCAATCTTAAAGTTGTCGCGCAAAATAATTGGTTTGTACTTTGGGTCTTTAGACTCTGGGTACAGAATGGTGACTCCTTGTCGGCGCTCGAGGCGCTTGACCGTCACCATGTCGCCGATGATTGCGGCCACGCGGTCGCCGCTTTTAACCTTGTCAGTAAATTGCACCAAAATATAATCCCCACTCTGCACGCCGGCGTCCTCCATACTGTTGCCGACCGCGCGCACGGCGACAATTTCGCCGTTTGCCTCTTCGACAATTTGTTTGTCCACCTGCAAAAATTCGTCCGACTGCTCTTGGGCAAAGACCGACAGGTCGTCGCAGCCCACGTTGGCCACCACCGGCACCGACACCAGCATGGCGTTGTTGCCATCGGCATCAACCGCGCGCAACTCTATGTTGCGGCGCGCGTGTCGGCGTCGAACAATATAGCCCTTGCGCTCTAAAGTCTCGATATATTGCACCACTGTGCGCAGCGATTTAAACCCGAGGTTCTGTCGCAGCTCATCGAGCGTAGGCGGTTCGCCTTTGGCCTTGATGTAGAGCCCAATGTTGTCCAACACGCGCTTCTGCTTGCCAGTTAATGACTTGCTTAGAGGTCCCATATGCACACATGATAGCACATGTTTGCACTACAACTACACAAGATACACAAATCTGGGGATAACCTCTTATTCTAGGGTGATGGACTTGATGACCATCGGCTCTACGGGGCGGTCATTCTGCCCTGTCGGGGTCCCCTCTATCGCCTTGACCACATCCATACCTGCTACAACCTTGCCAAAGACCGTGTGTTTGGTGTTGAGGAAGGTGTTGTCCGCCACGTTGATGAAGAACTGCGAGCCGTTGGTATTGGGGCCTGAGTTGGCCATCGCAATAGTGCCCGTGACATCGCTGTTGTTGGGGCCAATTTCGTCGGCAAAGCTGTACCCTGGGCCGCCGGTCCCCCAACGAGCGCTCATGGTGTCATCTTTAGAAAGCGGGTCGCCGCCTTGGATCATAAAGCCCTTGATGACGCGGTGAAACTTGGTGTTGTCATAAAACCCAGCTCCAGCGAGCTTGGTGAAGTTGGCCACCGTGTTGGGCGCATCGGTACCTGCAAACTCAATAACGATGTTGCCCTTAGTGGTGTGGAGTGTGGCCTTCATAATTTTTTTATTAGTATTAGTAGTAGTTTGCGAAGCTGTCTGTGTGTCTTGTGCGACCTGCTGCTGCGCGGTGGTCGTCGCGTACTGGTCGGTTGGCATGGTGATACCCAAGTCGCCCGCCGGTGTCAGCGTGCCCTGCCCGCTCATAAATATAAACCAGTACCCCGCGCCCCCTACTGCCGCGACTGCCACAATTCCTAAAATTATTTTTCCCATAACGCAAAACAGTATAAACTAGGCGACCACCTGCGCACAATGTGAACAGCGGCGGGCGCCGAGCGGGATCTCGCTGAGGCACTCGGCGCACTTCTTTGTAGTTGGGTCGGCAGGCGGGCCCTTGCGCGAGCGGGCAACAAGCAGGTTCATCGGCTTGACGATAAAAAAGAAGACCGAGGACGCTACCAACAAAAACGATATAAGCGCGTTGAGGAAGTGCCCGTACTTAAACTCAGCTCCACTGAGGGTAAAAGACAGTCCGCCCATGTCGGGGACTTTGGCTATAGCCGATATAAACGGGGTCAGTAGGTCGGCCACCAGCGCGCTCACTACCGTGCCAAATGCGGCGCCGACCACGACACCCACTGCCAAGTCGACTACGTTGCCGCGCAACAAAAAGGCCTTAAATTCTTTAAGCATAGACATATACCCAATATATCCTACCTTGTGCTAGGTTTCTAC
>CALREG010000012.1 GCA_943355135.1 Candidatus Nomurabacteria bacterium
CCAAAAGCGACGCGGGGCTTTACTTCGAGCGCATATCGTATTGCCTGGCTTATTTTCATCCATGGGCCGGCGACAGGGAGTGCCAAAACATCCACAGTTCTTTGGGGGTTCTTGAAGGAGTCCCCGGGGAAGAAAAACTTATTGCCTACGAAGTAGCCGGTGTTCTCTACCATTCCATACTCTTCAAAAATTTCTTCGTGCTTGCCGCCAATCCCCTCTACTAAAACACCACCGATGTCTGTGGTCTGCCCGTCTCCCACTACAATCACCGCCCTGTCCGTGATCTTTTCGCCGATGACTTTAGCAACCGCGCTATTTCCGACGACCACTGCCGTAGGATTGTTTGCCAACACGGTCTTGAGCGAGTCTATGTGCAAATGGTCGGCGTGTTCATGTGTAATCAACACCCCCTGCAAACCGGTCACCTGCTCCTGTGTCTCAGCAGTATAGTTGCCCGGATCGGTCAAGAGTTTAACTCCATCTATATCAAGCACCATCGCGCAGTGGCCTATTTTAGTAATCTGCATACTTATTTTTTAGCTGGCGGCAGGTCGAGTTTTGAGAGCGCGTCGGAGAAGTTGGTTCCCACCTTTTTGCCGGGGTTAAAGATGTTGTGCGGGTCGAAGATTTTTTTGACCTCCATAAACAGCGCGTACATGGCCGAACCGAACATCTTTTCTACATACGGAGTGCGGATAAGCCCGTCGTTGTGCTCGCCTGAGATTGAGCCGTGGTAAGAAATGACGAGGTCATACACTTTGTGGCTCAGCTCGTCGATAGTTCTGCGTATCGTCGGATCGGCTGGGTCGACCAGCGGGATGATATGGAAGTTCCCGTCCCCCACATGGCCGGCGATGGTGTAAGTGAGTTTGTATTTGGATAGTATTACTTCCAGTTTTGGCAAGAATTCCGGCAGTACTGCTGGCGGCACCACAAAATCGTCTATAAACGGTGCTGTGCGCTTGCCTCGCACCTTTTTGCGCAATAGGTTAAAGCTCTCTCGGCGTACCGCCCAATACTTGCGCGCCGCGGCTGCGTTTGGAGCAACGCGCACACTTTGGTGGTCTGCATTGGCATGTACCTCTGCAGCAAGTTTTTGTGCCTTAGATAGCGCTTCTGCTTGGGTGTCAGCACAAAATTCTACTATCAGTACGAGTTTTGGTATTCCGCCCGTTAGTGCCATCCAAAGCTCTGGCAAAAACGAAATGCCGAGGCTAATCATGCCCGCCTTCATTTGTGTTGCTAGCTCGGGGAGGTAGCGCATCGCAATACTAAACGTGTGGTCGTCGTACGACTCAAACGAGTCGGGTTTGTACTTAAGCACCTCGGGCACCAGCTCGCCGAGCTGTGCAAGGTTTTTGACGAAAATAATAGTCATCGCCGAGTACGGCTTGGGGTGCACAAGCTTGAAGTGGATCTTGGTCGTGATGCCGAGCGTACCCTGCGAGCCGACCATCAACCTTGCGAGGTTTAGCCTCGTCAGACCGTCGCCGATGTCCCAGAGCGCATAGCCTGAAGAGTTTTTTTCAACCTTGGGCTTCGCCGCCTCAATAATAGCTTTGTATGCAGGTGTTGATACCAACGACGCAACCCGGCGATAGATATCGCCCTCGTACGACTGCTCGGCGAGTTTCTGCCGCAACTCGTCGCCCTCCATATTTTTGAGCGTATGTACGTTGCCGTCTGCAAGCACCACCTCAAGCCCCTCGACATAGCGTGCCGTTTTGCCGTATTTCAAGTTCTTTTCTCCTCCGGAATTGTTGCCCACCATGCCGCCCACGGTGTTGAGCTCGCGGCTGGCAGTATAGCTGGGGAGCTCCAAATTTTTTTTCTTCGTCTCTTTATCAAAATCTCTAAAGTACATCCCCGGCTCGACAATAGCCTCCTCCTCGCCCAACTCCACGAGCTTGTTGAGATGCGCGGTCATATCGAGCACAATCGAGTCGCTCAAAGGGCCGCCCGACATGTCGGTACCAGCCGAACGAGCAGTAATGGAATAGCCACACTTACTGCCATGCGGCCTATCAGCGGCAGCATCTCCATCTCTACAAACATTAGTACTGACAAATTTGACCACGGCACAGATATCCTGCGCATCTTTAGGACGCACAACTACCTGCGGCGTCACCTTAAAAAGGCTCGCGTCCCGCGAGTTTTTTTCTAGGGTCGCAGCAGTATCATCAACCTCTCCGCGCACTACCGCGCGCAACTCTTCCGCCAAAGACATACAGTAATTGTACAGCAAAAAGCCGCCGAGGTATTACCCTCGGCGGCTTTTTGTCCTCAGCGCTTAGGCGCGAGATACGTTGACGGCAGCCGGTCCCTTCTGGCCTTCCGAAACTTCAAACGTAAGCTTGTCGCCTACCTTGAGCTCTTCGAAAGTTACGCCATTGAGGTCCTTAGAGTGGAAGAACAGATCCTTCGTCTCGCCATCGCGAGAGATGAATCCGAAACCACGGTCCGTCAAAGTCTTAATTGTTCCTTGCATCTTGTTGTTTGTTTTTCTGTTTGAGAAACCCCGACCTTCGTTTCCTAGTCTTTTAGACCCCCAAAGGGTATCACAGGGCTATACTGAAGTCAAGCCCCCTATTTTGAGCTCCACGCGTAGAGCGCAACTGCGGCCGCGGCGGCCACATTGAGCGACTCGCACTTAGGATCGAGCGGTATAGCAAGTACGCTGTCCGAAACTTTCAATATATCGTCAGCAATACCGCTCCCCTCGTTGCCGAGTATAAATACTGTCGGTCCGCCGAAGGCCTCTGTGCCGATAGGCTGTGCTCCCTCGCCCGCAAGCGAGTACGCCTTAAAGCCTTTTTTCTTCAAATCAAGAATAGTTTGTTTGACGCTCCCAATAGTCACGAGTGGCAGGCGGAACGCCATCCCCGCAGAGACCTTGATGACCGCGCCCGTAACCGGCGCCTGCCCCTTTTCCGGCATCAAGACTGCCGTTGCACCAAAGCCCGCGGCGGTGCGGATGATGGCACCCACGTTGTGCGGGTCTTGCACACCGTTGAGGATGACCAGCATAGTGCGTGGGGTCGCCTCAAGTTGCTCGAGGAACTTCGGGTACGGGAGCATGAGCTGTGGGATAGAAATAGAGCCGATGACGCCTTGATGCGCCGTGCCGCTCTTCATGTCCGAACGTGCCATGCCCTCCGAGAGTTTGGCCACCGGCACGCCCGCCTCTTCTATCTGGCGGCGCAGTTTGGTGTCTACCATCTTGGCATCAAGATAGACCTTAGTGAGCGCGCGTGGAGCGTACAGGAGCGCGTCGCGCACCGCATGTCGCCCATAGGCAAATATCTTGTTCTGCTTCATATAGTGGCAGTATTGCCTGCAACATAGCCGGTTGTCCAGCACAACTGCAGAGAGTAGCCGCCTGACGGGCGATTAATATGCAGCAAGTCGCCGGTGATACAAAGGTTCGGCACTTTTTTTGAGCGCAATGTTTTAGTGTCTACTTCATTGAGCGGCACGCCTCCATCGGCGACAACCGCGCGATCAAAACCCATCAGCCCCTCAATAGTGAGTGGCAGGGCCTTAAGCAGACACACAAGCACCTTGCGCTCCTCTTTGGTGACCGAGTGCACCTTTTTGGTGATATCCATCTTGTCCTCCAGCAGCATCAAGACGCCTTTGTGTGTGCCATCGGGCACCACTTCTTTAATAATATTCTTGAGCGCCTTATTTTTGTTTTTATCAAATACGCTTATCACCGTCTTCTCCAGCGCACCAAGATCGGTATGCGGGTAGGCGTCTATAGTTGCGGTCACTGTACCCTCTTGTAGAAGGTCGGCCACCGCGCTGGCACTGTTGAGTATCAGCGGACCTGAAAGGCCAAAGTGGGTAAAGAGCACTTTGCCTGTTTTAGAAAATGCTTTTTTACCCTCCACAAAGAACGTGATTTTCATAAACGACAGCGAGGTGCCTGAGAGTACCTTAGACCACTCGTCTACAACCTTAAGCGGCACAATAGTTGGTGTAGGCGCCGCAACGGTGTGGCCGAGCTCGCGGAGCCACTCAAACCCATCACCAGTAGAGCCAGTCTCTGGGTGCGAGACGCTGCCGGTGGCAAGAATATATTCTTTGGCGCGATACTCGGTCTTGCCGCAGTACACCGCACTGATACCCGACTTGTCCGAAATAATTTTTGTGACCGCCGAACCAGTACGCACCTCGACGCCGCCCTTGCGGACATAACTCTCTAGCACCTTAAGCACATCACTCGCCTTCTCGGTTGCGGGGAATGCGCGCTTGCGTGCCTGCACTACGAGCGGGAGCCCGCGCGACTCAAAAAAGGTAAAGGTGTCCTTGACCCCAAATTGCGCAAAGAGCGAGTACAAAAATTGCTCCGCCTTGCCATACTTTGATGCAAAAATCCGCACATCATCCTCGGCATTGGTGATGTTGCAGCGACCGCCGCCTGATATGCCGAGCTTCTCGCCCAATTTTTTATTTTTCTCCAGCAAGAGTACGCGTGCGCCACTCTCAGCCGCGCGACCAGCCGCAATCATACCGGAGGCTCCTCCGCCTACTACAATCACGTCGTACGATTCCATGTTAGTTGAGGACCTTTGCTTCCATTGCCATAAACAGCGGAATTTCCTTGCGCGCCGTATCCTCGGCCGCTTGGCGCGGACCTTTGCCACTTTCGCGATGAGAGACCCACTCCTCGAGCCGAGTAACCGCAAATCCGGCCGCACCGAGTGCCTTAAAAAAATCTTGCAGAGAGCGGTGGTACGAGATGGTGCGGGTCGCCTTGGGCGCACCCGGATGCATATCAATAAACACTTTTGCAGACGACAGATAGCCGTCTACGCGGCGGTACTGCGCCTCCCCAGTTTCATCCCAGCCCCAGCTTGAGCGCTTAAGCACGCGGAATGCCGGATGATTGAGCACAAACACAAAACGTCCATTCTTGCCGAGCACGCGGCGCACTTCTTTGAGCGTGCCTACCAAATCTTCGATATTTTGTAATGCGAGCACACAGGTTATTGCATTAAACTCGCCGTCTTTTGCAAACTCTAGTTTATTGGCAGGAGATACCAAATACGCTCCGCCTTTGGCGCGGGCCTGCGCAATGAGCTCCTTGGCAATATCACTCCCGACCGCATCCGCGCCCACTTTGCTCAACTCGCGAGTAAAAAATCCTTCGCCACAGCCGAGGTCGAGCACGCGCTCGCCTTTTTTGACCGCGACCATACGCAGGAGGTTCGGCAAGATTACTTTTGAGTGATAGGTGTCATCTTTCTGTAAATGGTCGCCATACCAATCGGCCACCTTGCCCCACGAGGTGTCTCGCTCCGCTTTTTTATACGTCTTCTTGGGTGCCGGCTTCATAGCAGTTATTTCTCCAAATCGAGCGTCTCGTCGATGCGGATCTTTTCTACAAAGTCGGGCACGTGGCTCACCAGTATCATCGCGCCCTCGTACGCATCGAGCGCCCCGGCAATCACCGGCAAGTGGCGGAAGTTGATATGGTTGGTCGGTTCGTCGAGTATAAGCAACCCCGGTTTCATCAACACCAATCGTGCAAAGGCCACCAGCCCTTTTTGTCCTTCTGAGAGCGTACCGATGCGCGAGTGGAATATCTCGCCGGATACCAAAAAACCTGCCGCTACTTTGCGTACGTCCTCCTCAATCGGGCGCTCAAGCACCGACGAGAGCTCCTCATAAACAGTTTTATCAAAATCGAGGTTAGAAAAGTCCTGTCGGTAGTAGCCCACCGTGACACCGTCAGTCACTTTAGTGCCTTTTGCTTTGCCCGATGCAATAGCCTGCAAGAGCGTGGACTTGCCGATGCCGTTAGGGCCCTTAAGCAGGAGGTGCTGATTTTTGCGCAGCGCGAGTTTTGCTTTGCGCTCAACTGGCTTATGATTTTTAATCGTCAAAAAGCTGCTGATGGTGATGAGGTCGCCCGGAGGCGTAGCTTCAGCAGGGATGCGGAAGGAACGGATAGTTTTGTCCTCCTTGCGCACATCTACTATCTCCTCCTCAAGCTCGGCGGCCTTCTCGCGCATGCGCTTGGCGACCATGCGCATCTGCCCGCCCTTGTTTGCAAAAAAGTTCGACTTGTCTTTGTTTTCCTGAATTTCTTTTGCGAGGAGCGCGTTCTTGCGATTTTCTTTCTCAATCCGCGCAGTAATGTCTTTGACCACATCAAAGTAGTTACCGACATACTGCTCCACCTTGCGAGTGTGTACATCGAGATACAGCACGCCGTAGGTAAACGAGTTGAGGAACGCCGCTTCGTGAGAAATAACAATGACGGTCTTTTTGTAGTTGAGCAAAAACTTGGTCAGGTGCTCTATCCCTGCCTTATCCAAGTTGTTAGTCGGCTCATCGAGCAAAAGCAGGTCGGGGTCTTGTATGAGTGCTTGCGCAAGCAAGAGGCGTGCCTGCTGCCCGCCGGAGAATGCGCCTATCTCCTTTTCGAGTGGAGCGTGAAGGTTGACCGCCTCGAGCACCTTGGCGATTTTTGGGTCTATATCGTAAACTTTTTTGGCAAAGACGCTCTGGAAGAACTCGCGCACGGTCAACTTCATCTCTGCGGCAGGGATAACCTGGCGCGAGGTCGCAATGGTAAGCCCGTGAGAGAGGTGCATAAGGCCGTCGGTCGGCTGGAAGGCGCCTGTAATGAGGCCGAGGATAGTCGACTTGCCAGCGCCATTTTGACCCATGAGGGTAACCTTAGTGCCACGGCGGACACTAAAGTCCACCTCCGAGAGGATCGGCTTTTTGACCCCAAAGTCAAAAGAGACACGTTCAAAACGCACTATTACTTCTCCGCGTTGCATTACAACACCTTACCACGCTCTTTACAATTTCCCAAATTTGTTTCTATTAAAATTTCAGCTGCAGACGCAGTTTTGTATACCAAACACCGTATCCATCCCCACTCGGGTGGAAGAAATCTGGCGCGTAGTAACGTTTAATATCTTTGCTGAAAGTATCCTCTGCCGCCTCTTCAAATAAATCTATATACGTTGCGTTGGGGTGCTTGGCAACTTCGGTCATAAAAATCTGCCGTACTATGCGCGTGCGCGCGGTCATATACCAGCTCAATGGCCATTTAAAGGCGGGTGCGGCACCAACGTTGCCGGCAGTCAAAACAATAACTTTTTTGCCGACCCCGTCGGCCATATGCAGCACTTCGCCCAGCGTTTTTTGTATATCAGCGTATGAGGTGCGGCCGGTGATATCGTTGGCGCCGATTTGGAGCACTACAAGGTCATACGTTGCTTCTCCCCTGCTTGCCAACTTTTGTTTAAGCCCAGCAAGACGCAGACCGCTTACGCCGACGTTGGTAATATCAGCACTCGGAAAATCCTTGCCAATACGTCCAGCGATAGAATCTTTTGAATCTGCCCCTACCCCGACTGCGGTACTGTCCCCCGCCACCAGTATGCGCATGCTTGAATTGGTGGGCCGTTGTTCATACGGAGTCGGATAGATAACGGCACTCATGGTCAACTTTTTTGCTTGCGACAGCGTACACCACACATAAAAAACGTAGCATAGTACTGCTAGCACAAGGACTGCAGATATCAAAAAAAGTTTCATACTGATTTTATGAGTTGCAGTTTTGCAACACGCTTCAATTTTTTAATTTCTGCCTCGCGTTTGGAGGCCAAGCTGCGATTGGCATGACTTTCTGTATATAGCACTTTTTGAGGCTTGTGTGACTTTGTATAGCGCGCGCCGACACCTGCTTTGTGTTCGGCAAAGCGCCGCTGCACATCGGTGGCTATCCCCGTGTAGAGCGAGCCTCCAGCGCATTTAATTATGTAGACAAAATACATTCTGTTACATCCGTTGGCTCAACTGATAGCCAAACCAAATACCAACAAACGCGCCAAGTGCGCTTAAAAACATCGAAGAAAACGATATGAGCCCCGCTCCCCAGAGTGACGGAATAAACCCGCCGATGGTCGAACCGACTATCGCCCCTATCCATACCAACTGCTTGGCGCTCATAGTTTTTATTGTAGCAAACCAAAGAACACCATCGGGTCAATCGAGGTGCCGTTTATACGTATGGTGAGGTGCAGGTGCGGCTGCTCGGCGTAGCCGGTCATACCACTAAGACCAACGGTTTGATTAGGGAGCACCAACTGCCCTACACTCACGTGTATTTTTGAGAGATGCATATAAAAGGACATGACCCCGAGCCCGTGGTCGACCACAACTGTCTTGCCATAGTTGCGATATGTTTTTGCAATACGCACGACCCCGCGGTTGACCGCCATGACCGCAACCCCCTCTTTTGCCCGAAAGTCGGTGCCTTTGTGTGCGATGGAATACGCGCCGGTCTGCCGCGAGTAGCCGTACGAGTCGGTGACTATTGGATTTTTGAGCGGCAGACGAAAGCTTTCAGTCCAAAAAGATTTGGTGCCCGTTTTTATACGGGCAAGCTCGGCATTTTCGCTCGCAAGTGTCGAGACGAGCGTTGCTTGGCTTTTAGTGGTGTTGCCGCCGAGCTTTTCGGGGATACCGAGCGGCGCCTCGACTTTTGTTCGCGCCGCGACGGTCAAATACGATTCAAAGTTGGTGCCGTCTGACAATGTGGCAGATATTTTGTACGTGCCTGCTTTTTTATACAAATCGATACCAATGAGAGCCGAGACAGCGCCACGGTAGACAAACAAGCCGAGCGTCGTGCCATCAAATGTCGCACGCCTAATAGTAGAAGTGGCTGCAACTCCAGCAAAAGTAACCAACACTGGCTCACCTTGCACCACCGTACTGGAAGAGAGTTTGATTGAGGGTGATTCAAACGCAGCCGCTGCCTGCGGAAAGAATGCCGCAGCACACAGAAACAGGACTGGTAGGATTCGGGCTTTCACCTATCTATCCTACCAAATTGCCCCTAGGCGTGGTGGTACTTGCCACCGTCGATGATTGATACCGCACGATAGAGCTGTTCTATAAGAATGAGTCGCACGAGCATGTGTGGGAATACGAGTGAGGAGAGTTTGAGCGTTTTGTTTGCGCGCTCTTTGACTGAGTCATCAACGCCAAAGGCTCCGCCGATGATAAACACCAGCCGCTTAGTCCCCGACTGCATTTGCGCATCAAGTAGCGTAGAAAACGCAGGTGTATCTACATCCTTCCCCCGCTCATCGAGCAATACCACAAAATCCCCCTCTTTAATAAGTTTTAAAATAGCGGCACCCTCCGACTCTTTGGTGCCGACCGTAGGCGTCGCCCACTCCACTACAAAGCGCTTCTCCAACCGCTGCTGATATTCCTCGATACCCTCTACAACCGTGCGGTCATTCGCCTTACCGGGGGAAATAATCAGGATTTTCATGCGACCAAATTATATCGCTACACTTGAAAGTCGATTTCAAACGGATACATACCCATACCGCAGGTGCCTTGCAGTTTTGCAACAGAAGGAGTGCCTAGGTCTATCTCGGTCGTCCCAGACGGCGGAAGATTTTTTGTAAGATTCATGCTCGGAATGCGCACAACCGAGGTGCAGTCGTAGGTACCATCTGTGTTGAACTTAAGTATGGTGGGAATACCAGCCTTTGCAGCACTCTTGCTGGGCGAATAGTTGCCCTTGGCGCGAATTTCGACTATCTGCTTCCCCTCAACAATACTTACGTTGGCACCGTCTCCCTCTGAGACTGCGCTATCCCTATCCGCAGTAACATACCAAGCCACCCCAATAAGCAGGATCGCAAGTGCAACTGAGAATATTGTGGATTTCATATTGTATATATTACTAGAAGTTAAAGACCGGTGAAATGAGCCCGATAACTACCAAACTATTAATTAGGTTGAGGAGCGCGAACATGATTACGATAAGTCCAGCAGTTTTAAAGAAGACTCCCGCTTTTGAGCTATTTTGAATACTAAACGAACTAAAGCTGATCAATGCAAGCACTGGGAGCGTCCCTAGCGCAAATACCAACATCGTGAGCCCTCCGGTGAGAAAACTGCCGGTCGTCAGCGTGTAGAGCTGCATGGACTGCGTGAACCCGCACGGCAGGAAGAATGTCGCTATGCCTACCAGAAACGGCGTTAGTGTGTGATTGAGTTTGGCGATGCCAAGCGCGTGGCGGCCGAGAAACTTCGGCATGGATGGCTGAAGCTTTTTTGCCCATGGAAACACATCTAAGAGATTGATGCCGAGTATCAGCATGACGATGCCTATCAGTAGACTCAGAACAAATGTCGCATTCGTGCTCAAGGCAAATGCGGAACCGAGAGCACCAATAACACCGCCCAAGACAAAGAACCCTATAAGCCGCCCGACATGGAAGAGTAGTTGCGGTTTTATTCTGTCCCCCTCTTTGGCGAACGTGGCAGACATAGAGAGCACGAGGCCTCCTACCACCGCCATACACGTAGAGAGCGAAGCAATGACACCGATTACAAACGCAGTGCCGTAAGTGACACTACCTCCACCTACTAGATTAACGATGCCCAACTTTTGCAAAATAAGGAAGCCTACTATAAAAGCAAGGGCAGCAGGTACCGCTATGGTAAAGTCCGCCCACTGCTTTGATCGAGCGCGTCGCTCAACAGACACAACATATCCGTGTGGCGTAAGTTTTTGCGTCAGCTCAACCGCGACCGCTTCGGGTGACCTATCATCAAAATTTCCCTCCAACGTAATGGTGTGATGTTTGAGATTAGATTTGGCACGAGTGATGTATGACAATTCTTGCGCCTCCGATTCGGTCAGAAGTGTACAAGCACTGCAGTGCATACCGTGGATATGGAGGGTGAGCGTTTTCATATGTTATAGATTCTTTGCTTTAAGGCGCAGCGAATTACCGACAACGGACACACTCGAAAACGCCATTGCAAATCCGGCAAACACAGGACTTAGCAGCCATCCGAATACGGGATAGAAGATCCCCGCTGCAAGCGGAATACCAATGATGTTGTAAATAAACGCCCAAAAAAGATTTTGTTTGATGCCACGCATAGTGAGCTTGGACAAACGAACAGCTTTAACTAATTTTGAAATGTCGCCATGCAAAAGAGTAATGCCGGCGGTCTCGATAGCCACGTCGGTGCCGGTACCCATAGCGATACCAACATCCGCCTGAGCAAGAGCAGGTGCATCATTAATACCATCCCCCGCCATCGCAACTATGCGACCCTGACCTTGTAACTCTTTTATTGTATTGAGCTTATCCTCGGGGAGTACTTCGGCAACAACTTCATCTATCCCAATGTCCTTAGCAATAGCACCCGCAGTATTTTTGTTATCCCCAGTAAGCATGATGACCCTGATGCCAAGTGTATGCAGATTTCTTACCGCTTCAATCGCCTCCGACTTAATAGCGTCGGCTACCATAACTACACCCAGCACCGCTTCTTTTGTGGCCAGAATAATAGGCGTTTTACCTTGCAAAGTTTCTGCCTCAATTTTATTTAGATTAAAAGATAGTTTTAGATCTGCAATTAATTTTGTATTGCCTGCAAAATATTCTGTACCCTCAATAAAAGCTGTAACGCCCTTGCCTTTAATAATTTCGAAATCAGATGCCAGTAGCGCAGAGATGTTCTTTGTTTTTGCATACTCCAAAACAGCGTGGGCAATAGGGTGCTCGGACTTTGTTTCGAGTGTTGCAAGAATAGAGATAATCTTTTCTTCCGACAACTGCGACATATTTTGAATACTTACTAACTCGGGCTTACCATAGGTCAGCGTGCCGGTCTTATCGACAACTACCGTATCTACCTTATGCAGTTTTTCGAGAGTCGCCGCATCCTTGATGAGAATCCCTTCTTTTGCTCCTTTGCCGACACCGACGATAATGGCTGTTGGTGTGGCAAGACCAAGTGCACATGGGCACGCAATCACCAAAATACCAACGAGCGAGGTAAGCCCGAAGGAAAGTGCTTGAGAAAAACCGAGTATAGGCGTACCGACGAGAAGCCAAACACCCAAGGTAGCAAAAGCAAACACCAAGACGATTGGGACAAATACCGCAGAAATCTTATCAGCTAATGCTTGAATAGGAGCACGACTGCCTTGGGCGTCCTCTACCATTTTGATGATCCGAGCGAGAAGCGTCTGCGACCCTACTTTGGTAGCAGTAAAGGTAAACGACCCTGTGGTATTAATTGTGCCAGAAACGACTGTAGTACCAACACTTTTTTCAACCGGCATTGGTTCGCCAGTTACCATCGACTCATCAACAAAGGATGAGCCTTCAAAAACAGTTCCGTCGACCGGGATACGACTCCCTGGCTTAATCATAATTCTGTCGCCATGAACTACCTGACTGATAGAGATCTCCATCTCTTTACCCTCTCTAACAACAAGAGCAGTCTTTGCTTGGAGGTTGAGTAGTTTCTCTATAGCATCTCCGGTTTTTATTTTTGCTTTAGCCTCCAGGTATTTACCAAGCGTGATGAAAGCGATTACTACAATAGTGACGTCGTAATAGGTATGCTCAACATTGATAAACTGCCTCAGCGGTTCCTCAAAGGCCATTACGATAAAGCTGTACAAAAATGCAACCGAGGTACCGATGCCGATAAGCGTGTCCATGTTTGCCTTGCCGTAGCGCAAAAAACGATAGAAGCCCCACAAGTACGGCTTGCCTACAACAAAAAGCATGTACGTAGCAAAAATAGGCAGCAGGTGATGCACAAACTCATACACCACCGTGGACATTGCTGAAACAACTTCAAATTGAGCAAGAGCATCCCAGCCCATGACAACAATACTAAAAATAGTCAGGGGGATAGCCGCTAGCACTTTTGTTCGCATATCGGCAACCTCAGCAAGCTTTTCTTTCTTAGACTGATTCAAACCCATATGTGCCGCATGCTCACTCGTAGACATACCCATTTCCTCGGCAGTGGAAGGAATCTCCAATGAGTAGCCGAGTGGCTCAATATGTCTGGAAAGCTCCTGCGGGTTCGTTTTAGAAGTATCAAAAGAGACTTTGGCTTTTTCGGTGCCGTAGTTTACTTCCGCCGAATGTACACCCACAATTTTTTTGAAGGTCTTTTCAATAATGGCGGAGCATGAAGCGCAATGCATTCCTTTTACTCGGTAGGTTTGTGTATGCATATTACTTTCGCTTAAGCTTATACACTTTTATGATCTCTGCTTTTGCCTTGGCTGTTTGTCCTGTTTGCATTTGATGGTGAACGCAGTGGTCTAAATGATTTTCAAGAAGAAAATCCTCAACATTTGAAAGCCCCTGTTTAACAGCCGAAGTCTGGGTGATTACATCAATGCAATACACATCTTCTTCGACCATCTTTTGGAGACCACGGACTTGTCCTTCAATAAGTTTGAGTCGATGAACGACTTTAGCCTTATTTTTATCGTCCATGTATTTCATATAACGCATTATACCCCCTAGGGGGTATCGGTCAACTGTGTGTACCAGTACTTCTACTGCCCGTACCAATGCCTATACCAACCTTGCATATCCTGTATTTCTTTTGACTGTGAGACGGTAATATTTTTTGCGAGCTGTATCATCTCCGGCCGGTTAGTCCCCGCCTCGAGCATTTGCACCATCATAAGGGCGAGCTGATGGTGCGGAATCATCGCCTCAAGAAATACCTTGTCAAAGTCAGTAGCACTCTCCAGTGCTTTCATGTCCTCCTCTCCACCCATATGCATTCCGCTGCCCGACATCATCCCTCCCCCCATCATTCCTGCACTTCCTTTTGGAACATCTACGCCAAACCAATTTTTATACCAAACGGTCATATCTCCTATTTCTTTGGTCTGACCTGTAATAATTGCACTCGCAAGAGTTTTGATCTCCGGACGCTTTGATTTTTTGAGTGCCAAGTTTGCCATTGCTACTGCCCCTTCATGATGTGGGATCATCTGTTCAATGAAATGTTTGTCGATTGTACCCATCATTCCACTGTTTCCGTTGTTGAATCCAGAAAACATTGTTGACCCAAAAACACCGGCCAACAGGAGACCCACAGCAACCCCTCCGATTCCAAATGTAATATTAGCGTTCATACGATTTTTTATTATTATGGCCAACTATATATAACTATATATACAGTCTATACCCTAGTACGCTGTCTAGACACCATATAGTACGGAGTGGTAGGTGGTATGAAGCAACATAGCTGGGAGACTCCGGAACCCTCACACTCTGGGGAACCCTCGGTTCTCCCAATCCTTCCTCCACGGAAGTGATACTGAGCCTCCCTTCCGACCCATCCCTTGTTCGAATCCAGTCTCCTCAGTTCGTCACAAAGTTCCTCAGCTGCGGGGGAAGGATTCGAACCTTCATAGCGGGATTCAAAGTCCCGAGTCCTACCATTAGACGACCCCGCAATTATTGCGTCATGCCCTCCACCCAGCCGGCAATGGTTCTATTGAGCTGAGAACTGGAGCGTAGACGTATGCGCACCAGCCCATAATACCCGTTTTCTGTACTTTTCCTACTTGTCTTAAGTATATTCTTTTTAAAATATACGGTCTCTAATTTTTTTACTGATTCAGAGAGTATTTTTGCCCAATACAACCTCACTTCGTCCAAACGATGTCGGTGGGTTTCATGTAAATATATTTCAAACTTTATATTTAGTGGATCGACTTTGACTACCTGTAATAACCAATCTTTAAAGAATTTAATCATCAAAGGATCCGAATTGTTGAAGATTACGCTGGTGCTTAAAGTACTCGGTCGCTGCTTAGAACCTTCCGCCCAATACAGCGCTACTCCTATAAGCCACCTCTCCCTTTTTGTAAGGGTTCCTATCTGAGCTCGAGCACTATTTTTGAGCTGTTCAGTGTTTACAAGTCTTTGTTTTCGTCTTGCTTCGCCTCCCCGTCTTGCTGCTGCCAACTTTTTTTGTGTCAAAATGTGCTGCTGAGGCTTAGATAAAGAAACTGATCTCAACCACAAAGAAAGAGTTGATTTAGCTACAGGAACTTGCTTTAAAATTTCTCGATACGAAAGGCCGGACTTTCGTAAATATATAGCTTTCTCTTTTTGAGCATATCGAACCATGCTTATATTCTAATGCAGAAAATAAGCGAGGTTTTATATTATCCACACCAATTAGCCCAGCGCGCGGTACAAGGCAAGCTCCATAGGGATCTGCGGCAGAGGTGCGCGGTTCATCTCAATCAGTGCAGTGAGGAGTTCGGCTAGTAGGCTCGCATTAAGTGCTGTCCCCTCCTTGGCAAGCTTCTGCAGGAGCTCCAGATCATCCGACCCAAACTGCCCTGCGAGCTCCTCTTTGAGTTTTGGGGCAAAGCGTAGCAACAATACCGCGCGGACTTTTGCGACTGCAAGCAGGGCGAAAACTTTTGCCTCGGTGCCGCCCGCAGCGGCTTGATGAAAGACCTCTACTGCTCCAGCAATATTTTTTGCCGCGAGCGCTTGTATAAATGCGTTGACCAGCTCGCCCTTGGGCGCACCAACCACCTTGGCCACCTCCTCTTCAGTCAGCTTGTCGTCGGTCGAGATGGTAAGCACTTTCTGCAAAATCCCTTGCGTGTCGCGGAAGGAGCCATCGCCCATCAATGCAATAAGCTCGGCGCCCGCAGGCGCAAGCGAGGCGCCCTCTTTTTTAGCGATGTCGAGCACCATTTTTTTGAGCGTCTCGTGCGACGGCTTTTTAAAGCTGAAAGTCTGGCAGCGCGAGACGATAGTTTCGGGCACGCGGTCGAGCTCGGTAGTGGCCAGCACAAAAATCGCGTGCGCCGGCGGCTCTTCGAGTGTCTTTAAAAGCGCGCCCCACGCATCTTTTGTAAGTGCGTGCGCCTCATCGATGATATAAAATTTGTATTTCGAACTGAAAGGTAGCGTCGATACCCCATCGCGCAGCTCGCGTATCTCATCGATCCCGCGATTGCTCGCAGCGTCCATCTCATAAATATCCTGCTCGGTCGTGCCGAGCGCACGCGCCAAGATGCGCGCCATCGAGGTCTTGCCTGTGCCGCGCCCACCCGCAAACAGGTACGCGTGCGCGATCTTGCCGCTCTTTACCGCAGCTTCGAGTACTGACACAACCTCCTCTTGCCCGCGCACATCACCAAAGGTTGCAGGCCGATACTTGCGGTAGAGTGCCGCCGGTGCACGCTCAATATCAGTCGCCTTTTTCATTATTTTTAAGTATATACTCTTCCACCAATCGCTCCACCTCCTCAGCATTTGTTGCCTCCATCAGTTGCATCCGTAGTTCTTTGGCACCATCGAACCCTTCGACATAGGCCTTAAAGTGCTTTTTCATAATCGCAAAGCTTTTGATATCGCCGAGCAGATCCTCAAACAGTTTGGTGTGCTCGACCAACACGCGAAGACGGAAAGTGGTCGAGAAAATAGTCTGGTTGAGGCCGGAGGCCGACCCGAGGACTTTTTCTTGGACACTTTCCGTAGCAGCGAAAAGCCATGGGCGGCCAAAAATTGCTCTGCCAAG
The DNA here is from genome assembly GCA_943355135.1 of Candidatus Nomurabacteria bacterium. GTDB lineage: Bacteria > Patescibacteriota > Minisyncoccia > Phycocordibacterales > SBAW01 > GWA1-54-10. The sequence goes on from CALREG010000012.1 coordinate 16,390, forward strand.
CATGACCCCGTCGGCACCCGACTCTGCTGCCTTTGTGCGCGCGTCATCCAAGTCTTTTACATCTCCGTTGCCGATAATAAGGGTCTTACTGCCGAGCTCGTCGCGGATTTCTACCGCGCGCTTGACCCTGTCCCAATGCGCAGCCACTTTGGACATCTCTTTACGTGTGCGCGCATGCAGAGTGAGCGCCGCCGGCTCGGCCGACAAAATTTTAGGCAGCCACTCCTCCAAAATATCTTTGTTGTACCCAAGGCGGGTTTTGACACTCACCGGCAGCTTAGGCGCGCCGCGCTTGGCGGCCGCCACCAGCTCTTTGGCGCGATCGGGGGTCAAAATGAGTTTTGCCCCCGCGCCCTGCTTTTCTATCGTCTTGTCCGGACAGCCCATGTTGATGTCTATGCCATCAAACCCCAACTCTTGCGCAAGTGCAGCCGCCTTCTCCATATACTCGGGTGTGGAGGTAAAAAACTGCGCCACAATAGGCCGCTCGGCCTCGGTATACACCAAGTCGCGCATGAGCTTCTGCCTCCCCTCCTCTCCTGCTCTGCACAGACCATCAGCCGAGACAAACTCGGTCCAAAACACGTGGGGCCCCGCAGGCTTAGAGTATTTGGCTATGACGCGCCGAAAGGCCGCGTCAGTAACGTTGGCCAGCGGGGCAAGGACAAAAAACGGCTTCGACAATGAATCCCAGAAAGTTTGCATTACCGTAGTTTGTAATACAGTTTGTCCCCAAAACGCAAATCGAGGTACTCGAGCTCGGAGAGCTGGTGCGACTTCATCGGCTCGGAGGTAAGCGCAAGGCTGAAGCGCTCGAAGATATCGCCACCTGCGTCTGCAAGCGCAAAGCGTAGTACAAAGTTGTTTGTAAACTGCACTTGCACATCACCATTAGCATCTACCTCCACCGACTCGATAGTGGTGTTCGGTACTTTTGGTACCAAGGCATCACAGAGCGCCATGAGTGCCTGAAATTGCTCTGCGGTTAAATATTGTTTGGGTAGCACACTGCCGGTCGTTGTGCCGAAGTAGCGATAGTACACCGGCTCAGAAAAAGTCGGCGCTGCTCCGTATACGAC
>CALREG010000013.1 GCA_943355135.1 Candidatus Nomurabacteria bacterium
AAATATACGCCATGACTGGCATGATGAGTACCCTACATTTAGTTGCCAACAAGCCGGGGACTTTTAAAGGTCTCTCGGCCAATTACAGCGGAGAAGGTTTTGCAGGGATGCAGTTTACCGTTGTTGCAACGCCGCAGGAAGAGTTTGATGCGTGGATACAGACGGTCAAAGAGTCTCCACAGATTTTAGACCAGAGCGCCTACCGCATGTTGGCGCGGCCGAGCATTGCAAACCCCGCCGCTTATTACGGGAGTTTCGATCAGGACCTCCTTTCTTCCATCATGAAAAAATTTACCGGGGACGCGCCTCAAGTACAGCATTAGTACTATGTTTGGAAAACTTACCCTCGATGCTTTTGTGCACGGCCCGATTGAGACGGTCGCCCAGCTGACCGTCGTTTTTGGTGCGCTTGCTATTGTTGGACTGCTCTTCTACCTCAAACGGTGGGGCTGGCTGTGGCGCGAGTGGCTTACAACTGTCGACCATAAAAAAATAGGCGTCATGTATCTCGCGCTTTCGTTCGTGATGCTCACGCGCGGGGCGGTAGACGCCTTTTTAATGCGCGCCCAGCAGGCGATAGCGGCAGGACAGCCGGGCTATCTGCCGCCAGACCACTACGCCCAGATATTTACCGCGCACGGGATTATCATGATTTTCTTCGTGGCGATGCCGTTTATGTTCGGCCTGCTCAACTACATAGTGCCGCTCCAGATAGGCTCCCGCGATGTTGCGTATCCATTTCTAAATTCGATGAGCTTCTGGCTGACGGTTGCAGGAGCAGTGCTCATCAATCTGTCGCTCGTGGCGGGGGAGTTTGCTGCAACGGGCTGGCTGGCGTACCCGCCGCTCTCGGAGTTGGAGTTTAGCCCCGGTGTGGGAGTCGACTACTATATTTGGGCGCTCCAAATCGCGGGCATCGGCACTCTGCTCTCCGGCATCAATTTCCTCGTTACTATCGTCAAAATGCGCGCGCCCGGCATGACCCTGATGCGCATGCCTGTGTTTGTGTGGACGGTACTCGGCTCGATGTTGCTGGTTATATTTGCCTTCCCTATACTCACCGCGACGCTCGGCCTTTTGTCGCTCGACCGTCTGCTTGGCATGCACTTCTTTACCACTGACTTGGGAGGCTCTGCCATGATGTACGTCAATCTTATCTGGGCATGGGGGCATCCGGAAGTCTATATTTTAATTTTGCCCGCGTTCGGCATATTTTCTGAAATAGTGCCTGTGTTTTCGCAAAAAAAATTGTTTGGCTACACCTCGATGGTGGTCGCTACCATACTTATTGTCTTTCTCTCCTTCGTGGTGTGGGTGCACCACTTCTTTACGATGGGAGCCTCGGCAAACGTCAACGCGTTCTTTGGCATCATGACCATGGTCATCGCCATACCCACCGGCGTCAAGGTGTTTAACTGGCTCTTTACCATGTTTCGCGGGCGGATTATTTTTGCAACCCCTATGTTGTGGTTTATGGGTTTTCTAACCACTTTTATTTTAGGCGGAATGACCGGAGTTCTTATGGCAATACCCGGAGCGGATTTCCAACTTCATAACAGTCTCTTTTTGGTCGCGCACTTCCACAACATGATTATTGGAGGCGTGTTGTTTGGATTTTTTGCGGGCTTTGTATACTGGTTCCCCAAAGTGACCGGTTTTATGCTCAATGAACGTCTGGGCAAGTACGCGTTTTGGAGCTGGCTTATAGGCTTTCTGTTTGCTTTTATTCCGCTCTACGCGCTTGGGCTTATGGGTATGACCCGCCGCTTAAGCCAAGTAGACCCGCTCTTTCAGCCACTGCTTATTGTGGCGGCTTTTGGCGCGTGCATCATTGCACTTGGGATGTTTTTTCAAGTACTGCAAGTGGTGGTGAGCTTTCGCCAGCGCAAAAAACATATCGCCGGAAGCGACCCGTGGAACGGCCGAACATTGGAGTGGTCTACTTCTTCGCCTCCGCCACATTACAACTTTGCGTCGGTGCCTGTCGTGCATGGGCGCGATGCATTTTGGATGATGAAGCAAGAAGGAGCTCAGTCATCGGCGCATAAAGAAATCACTATACCTAAAAACACGTCGCTCGGTCTTGTGGTCGCCGCGCTGGCGCTGGTATTTGGATTCAGCATTGTCTGGCACATCTGGTGGCTTGTATTGTGCACTGCAGTAGCAGTGGTTGTAGTGCTGATTGCGCGCTCATTTGACGAAGCGACCGAGTACACCACTACCTCATCATGATTTCTGACCACTCTAAAGACAAAGTAGTGTTCGGCTTTTGGGTCTATCTCATGAGCGACTGCGTGCTGTTTGCTGGACTATTTGCCACCTACGCAGTGTTGCAGGGCGCTACGTTTGGCGCCGCTACACTCGAAGAGTTGGTCAGCCTACCCTTCGTCTTTGTCGAGACGCTACTACTGCTTACCTCCAGCTTTACCGTGGGGCTCGCGCTCCTCGCCGCGCATCATCGCAAAAAAATATGGACCCTTGTGGGGCTTGGAGTAACGCTTCTGCTTGGTCTGGCCTTTCTTGCAATGGAAGCAAGTGAGTTTATGCATCTTGTTGCTGAGGGCAATGGTCCAAATGCGAGCGCATTCTTGTCAGCCTTCTTTACATTACTGGGGACGCACGGCGTGCACGTAGCACTCGGTGCATTGTGGATGCTCATACTTATGGCGCATGTACTATTGAAGGGGCTTACGACTGGTACTGTCAGAAAACTCGTACTACTGAGCCTGTTTTGGCACTTTCTTGATATTATCTGGATTTTTATTTTTACGTTCGTGTATTTGTTAGGAGCACTTGCACTGGTATGAGTATGCTACGCACCTATACGCTCGGATTTATCCTTTCGTTGGTACTTACCATAGCGGCCTTTGTGGTAGTGGGGGACCATGTGCGTACAGGGCATGCAATTCCGCCACACTATGTGGCGGTACCGATACTAATCGGCCTTGCACTCGTGCAGTTGTTTGTACAGCTCACTTTCTTTTTGCACCTAGGCGAGGAGCGCAAGCCGCGGTGGAGTCTCGCGCTGCTGGTACTGGCTCTTGTGGTCGTCTGTATTTTGGTGGGCGGAACCCTTTGGATTATGAATACGCTCGCACATCAGCAGATGCAAGCTCCTCCCGACATGTTTGAAGAAGAAGATATATCTCCGTCTGCACTCCATGAGTAAAGAATATTTTCAACTGACAAAGCCGCGCATGGTTATGATGAACGTGCTCGTAGCCGCGGCCGCTTTTATATTTGCGTCGCATGACACTATCGATTGGCGGTCTTTCTTTGCGATGGTTGGAGGGCTTTCGTTTGTAGTGGCAAGTGCCTGCGTCTTTAATAATTACGCTGACCGGTTTATGGACACGCACATGGAGCGCACGCGTGGCAGGGCCTTGGCCGCAGGGCGTATCAACCCTACGCACGCGCTTTTGTTTGGCTCGCTGTTGCTCTTGTGCGGAGTATTGCTCCTGAGTCTGGTGCATCTCCTTGCGCTCGGCGTGGCACTGGTAGGATTTGTGGTCTATGTGTTTTTGTACACACCGCTCAAGCCGAACACTGGCTACGCGCTCTATGCAGGCGCTGTTGCCGGCGCTATGCCACCGGTTGTCGGTTACGCGGCCGCAGCTGGAGTGCTCGATTGGTACGCGCTCGCGTTTTTTTTTATTTTATTTTTTTGGCAGATACCGCACTTTTTGGCGATTGCTCGCTATCGTTTTGATGAGTACAGCGCCGCAGGCGTACCCCTGCTGGTTAAGCGTCCGCGCGACGAGCGTGAGCGCCGCCGTGCGCGACTAGTATTTCATCTGTCACTTGTGGTGCTGTTGGTGTTCTGTGCCGCCTTGATACTCCAGAGATGAAATAAGTAGGGGATAATGGTCCCAAGCAGAAATGCACCGACGGTGCTGGTTGCAACCGCCAAGTTTTGCGCTTCTCGAAATATGACCGTGCTGAACCCAATTAAATTGATGAGTAGTAAGGCGCCCATGACCGAGTAGAAGTTAATAAGGCTCCACCATGTCAGGTTTTTTATATGAGTGGGATGTACGTGGGCGAAATGTTGCATGTAATGCACCATACCCTCTGCACTGAGGCGCTGCTTCGCCGCGCGCACGCCGAGGATATAGCCTGCCGCCATACCGAGCAAACAGGAAGGAACAGTAAAAGGGAGTGTTACAAGCGTGTAGTTCCAAAAGGAAATAGTGAGCGTCGAGACAATAAAACAAAAAAATGCGGTCATCATGAGCCGTGTGCGTACAAATTCGCTGGCGGCGCTGTATTTAAGCGCGGTAATAAACACCAGAAATATGGTGAGTACCGCGACGGTCGCGATAATTGACGATGGTAGTTGGTCCATGGCCTTTATGCTAGCATGGCACATTGTATGACTCTGACCACCCATGCGGTCGTTGGCGCTGCTGTCGCAAGCTTCTTCCCCGAGCAACCTTATCTCGCTTTTGCGGCAGGTTTTATGAGCCATTTGGCCATAGACGCGCTCCCACACTACGATTATGGCGAGTTTTTACACTCGTTTGAAAAAGATCCGCACCATCGGCTCCAGACCGACATGCGGTTTGGAAAACACTTTTTACATGATCTACGCCTTATTGGAGCAGACGCGTTACTCGGCTTCCTTCTCGCATTTGTAGTGGCGCGTATCCTCGGCATATCCTACGAATACGCACTCATTGGTGCCGGCGCAGGTGTATATCCAGACCTGATTCAGTTTGTATATTACAAACTTCGAAAAACTTGGTTGGAAGTAGGCCTTGCTCCTTTGCAGCGCTTTCATGTGTGGATACAAGACGGGGTAGAGCGCCCCGAGTGGGGCTGGCGCAAAGGGTTTGGACTGCAAGCACTGCTCGCGGTCGGGATTCTTATTGCTGTTTTGCTTGTGCGCTAGTTTCTGCCGAAAGAGTTGAGGCCTTGTCGAGCAGCGCGCTGACATCTATGGCTCCGGAGGAATGCTTTACCAGTACGGCTTGAAATCGCGCCGCTATATCGGCTGCCGCTAGGTAGTCACCACGAGTGGACAGTGCCCCTATCTGCGCTTCTACACTTTGTGCGTGCAGAGCTATGTTTTCGATACCTTTTTCCTTTGCTCGATCTGTAAGCGTGCCATAGCTGGTGAGTACCTCAGACTCCTGCAGACGCGCTTCTAGGGTTGAAATATCAAAAAGTGCTTGGGCTCTGGGTTCTTGTACTAGAGCGTCTTGCAGCCCTTCGTTTATTAGTATTTTAAAATTCCACAATGGCTCCTCGGGGAGTGCTGTTTGTGCGACCAAAGAGACACCTCCACCAATGAGCATCGCAAACAACAAAGACATTGCAATAACGGCCATAGTGTTGTTAGTATACCTCGCAGACTTCAGCTCCAACGAGAGGAACTCACATGTTGATGCAGAAAGGTCCGCTGCCGAAGTATCTGGTGCACTTGCTCCAGCCACTGATGACGTGGCACGGAGTCTATTCGAAATCTGCTGAGGCTTCCAGCAGCTTCGGTTCATTTTTTGTACTGCCCGACTCGGTGCGGGACACAGTGCGAGAAATCACGCAGAAGAGCTCGTGGGGACAGGCCGAGGTTTACACCTCGGGTGGACAGTTCTTCGTGTTCGGCTCCAACTACCGGCTCTCTCCCAAAAAGGAACTCTACTACCCGCTGCGGGTGGATGGCGAATTCCAGCAGGCAATGTTGGCAGAGGCTCGAGAAATATCGAAAGATTCCATTCTCCGCTTCCTGTGGCGCGACAAAGAAGGGCGGGTGGGTATGTGCTTTGTGCCCATCATCGGCATCATCGCGCTCTCCTCGTCCAGAAGCATGGCGGCTGTTCCGGAATTAGCGTACGGGATGGCGCTCCTCGGCATCTTTGCCTTGGTGTTTGTGCCAGTCTACGGCTACTTCAAGCGCAACCAGTTCCGCAAGGCGCTTGGCAAGATCTGGAACGACCCACAACTTCCTTCAAGTGCGGGTATCTCCAAGCAGTTTTGACGCCTGCTCCTCCCCGAAACGGGAGGAGTTTTTTTATGCTTTTTATGCTAAATTGTCTGTATATATGGAGTCGGGCTTGCATATAACGCTCGCCGCAGAGCGCTTGTTTACTGTGTGGGGATTCCCCATTACTAATTCCACGCTAGCGATGTGGTTTGTTATGGCCGTGCTTATTGTGCTTGGGCTACTGGTCAATCGCCGCGTATCGCTTATACCCAACAAGCTCCAAAACCTGTTTGAGATGGTGTTTGAGTACCTTTTGGACATGATGGAAAAGACGCTCGGCTCCCGCAAGCTCGCGATGCGGTACTTCCCATTTATTACGACCATCTTCCTTTTTATACTCGCCGCAAACTGGCTACACTTCTTGCCCATCTTCGGCACCTTTACGGTAGGGCACGGCGACGAGCATATTCCACTCTTGCACGGGGTCAACGCTGACCTCAACTCGACGCTCGCGCTCGCAATCATCTCGTTTTTGGTCATCGAGCTCTCGGGTATCTTTACCCTCGGCGTCTTGAAGTACGGCTCAAAATTTGTTAATTTTAAGGGAGGCGCGATGATGTTCATAGTGGGCTTGCTCGAACTCATCGGCAACCTTGCGCGCCTTATATCGTTCTCCTTTAGGCTCTTCGGGGCGATTTTTGCCGGCGAGGTGCTCTTGATGGTGGTTGGCACCTTTGTGCCGTACTTCCTGCCGGTGCCGCTGATGGCCTTCGAGGCCTTTATAGGACTCCTGCAGGCGGCGATATTCGCCATTCTGACCATGGCGTTCATCAAGATAGCTATTGATGAGCCCCACGGGAGTCACACCGAGGCGCACGCGCATTAATTATTTAGTTATTAATTAGTATTAGTTGTATATGGATATTGAAGTAGCAAAAACATTGGGCATGGCAATCGTGGTAGGGCTCGGCGTCATCGGTCCGGGCATCGGGCTCGGCATCTTGGTATCCAAGGCGCTCGAGGCTATCGGCCGCAATCCGGAGGCTGCGCCGCAAATTCAGACCACGATGTACATCGGCATCGCAGTCACCGACGTGCTCGCGATCTTCGCGGTGGTTGTTGGTTTTATCATCAAGTTCACCTAACAGTAATCGCTCAAAGCAAAAACGCTCTGAAAAAAGTCCTCGGGTCGGCTTCGCCTCAACCAGACTTTTTCCATAGCGTTTTTGCTCCCGCTCTATCGCATGGACAAAATTCTCACTACATTCGGAGTTGACTGGCACTTGCTGCTCATCAATGCAATAAACTTCGGCCTGCTGATGCTGGTCTTGTGGTACTTTTTGTATGAGCCGGTCATGCGCATGCTCGAAGAGCGCCGCCAAAGGGTGGCGCAGGGTGTGCGCGACGCAGAGGCCGCAGCGCAGAAGCTCGCCGATATAGAACACTCGCGCGCAGCTACGCTTGCTGCAGCAGGGAAGGAGGCTGACGCACTGGTCGCCGCGGCTCGTGCAATCGGGGCCGACAAGGAGCGCGAGCTCCTTGCCAAGGGCGAGGCTGCTGCCGCGACTATGTTGCGGGATGCTGAGGCTCAAGCGGCAGAGCTGAAGGCGCACTCGCTAGAGGAGAGCAAGCAAGAGGTCGCCAAACTCATTGTGTTGGGGATGGAGAAAATTAAATAACATGATAGAAACCGATTACGCCAAGGCTCTATACTCGCTCAACCCAGACAAGTCACACTTGGCGTCGCTGCGCAACTTGCTTAAGCGTCGCGGACATGAAAAATTGCTCCCGCGGATATTTTCAGAATATAAAAAGTTGGTGCTCGCCGAAGAGCGCCGAGAGCGAACGGCAAAGATTACTCCTGAAGCCGAGCGCACCAGAATTCTGCTCGAGCTCTACCGCAAGCTGATTCACACAAACTAATATGGCAAACTTCATCGAACAATTTAAAAAAGAGATAGAGGGCTTTAAGCCTAGTGATCGCCCTGCAAACACAGGTGTTGTGTTGCGTGTCGGTGACGGCGTGGCCGAGATAGAGGGTCTCGAGGGTGCAGTGATGTCAGAGATGGTGCGCTTTAATGTCGCCCACGGCAAAGCGCTTAAAGATGCTGTGCACACAACCGACGTCTTCGGCGTAATTTTGAACTTGGAAGAGGACTCTGTACGCGCCATCATCCTCGGCGATGTAGGCTTGGTGTCTGAGGGCATGACAGTCGTGCCGACCGGCGAGGTCCTGTCTATCGGTGTGGGCGATGCATTGCTCGGCCGTGTGGTGTCGCCGCTCGGCGCGCCGCTTGATGCCCAAGGTCCTATCAAAGCGGAGAAACAAAATCCGATTGAGCGCGAGGCATACGGTGTGATGGATCGCCAGTCGGTCAATCAGCCGCTCCACACGGGCATCAAAGCTATAGACTCGATGATCCCGATAGGCCGCGGCCAGCGCGAGCTCATCATCGGCGACCGCTACACGGGCAAAACGACCGTCGCTATCGATACGATCCTCAACCAAAAAAGCGAGCCCAAGGAAAGCCGCCCAATCTGTATTTATGTTTCTATCGGGCAAAAAGAGTCGAAGACTGCACGCCTCGTACAGCAACTCAAAGAGGCGGGCGCAATGGACTACACGATTGTGGTAGATGCAGGAGCCTCGGCTCCGGCGGCGTTGCAGTACCTCGCTCCGTTTGCGGGTGCGGCCATAGGCGAGTTCTTTATGGACTCTGGGCGCGACGCACTCATCATCTACGATGACCTCTCTAAGCACGCGGTGGCATATCGCCAGCTGTCGCTCCTGCTGCGCCGCCCACCAGGTCGCGAGGCGTACCCGGGCGACGTCTTCTATCTGCACTCGCGCTTGCTTGAGCGCGCGGCAAAACTCAATAAAGAAAAGGGCGGCGGCTCACTGACCGCGCTTCCTATTATTGAAACTCAGGAGGGCGATGTGTCTGGCTATATTCCGACCAACGTCATCTCTATCACCGACGGGCAGATATTTTTGGAAACGGATCTCTTTAACAAAGGGATGCGCCCTGCTATCAACGCAGGTATCTCGGTGTCACGCGTGGGCTCCAGTGCACAAACTAAAGCGATGAAAAAGGTTTCGGGCCGCATCAAGCTCGAGCTCGCACAGTTCCGTGAGTTGGAGGCGTTTATGCAGTTTGCACAGGACCTTGATGCCGACACCAAAAAGCGCATCGACTCAGGCCAGCGCTTGATGGCAATATTGCGCCAGAAAAACGGTCAACCGTTGGCCTTTGAGCGCCAAGCAATAATCATCTACTCAGCGGTCAACGGCTATCTTAAAAATGTCGCGGTAGACCGCGTGCCTGAGTATGAAGAGAAGCTCATTTCCTTCCTCGGCAAAGAAATCCCCGAGTCTATTGCGCGCGCTAAGGAGATTGCGGTGCAGACCGAAGAAGAACTTAAGATACAGCTCAAGAAGTTTGAAGAGACGCACCCAGACCTGTTCGTATAAAAACTGTATGGCCGGACTCAAACAAATCAAAACAAAAATCGTCGCGATGAAGAAGTCGCAGACTGTCACCAAGGCCATGGAGGCTGTGTCGGCCGCCAAGATGCGCAAGGCGCAGCAAACGGCGCTTAAGGGTCGCGCGTATGCTCGCGCGGCCGCTTCGACGCTCTCGCGTCTGTCGGGCAGCCGCGAAATTGCGGCACACCCGCTTTCGACCGTACGCTCCGTTGAACGTGCGCTCTACATCGTCATCACCAGCGACAAGGGGCTCGCGGGCGGGCTCAACTCGGGCGTGCTCAAGGCCGCCGCGCGCGAAATCAAAGCATCGGGGCTCGATACTAAAGACGTCTCGATTATTGCAGTGGGGCGCAAGGCGAACGACTACTTTACTGCGCGCGGCTACAGGGTAGAAGCTTTTCATCCCAACAATACCGAGGTCAGCGGTGATGTCGTGCGCTCACTCGTAAACGAGGCGGCGCAGCGTTTTGCAGCACAGTCGGTAGATAAGGTGTTTATTGTCTATCAAAACTTTGTTTCAACGTTTGAACAGCGCCCGACGCTCCGCACCGTCTTCCCATTGTCGGCAGAAGACCTGCGCGCGGTGGTAGAGGACATTACGCCGAAAAAAGGCGCTTTTGCTGGCGACTCTTCTGCACCCACATCGGCAGTCTACACACTCGAGCCGTCGGAGGCCGAAGTGCTCAACACCATACTCCCGATGCTCGCCTCGATTATTGTGTATCACGCATTACTAGAGTCTCAAGCATCCGAGCATAGTGCTCGAATGGTTGCGATGAAGTCGGCGTCGGACAAAGCGGGGGAGAAGCAAGACGAGCTGACACTGCAGTTCAACAAAGCACGACAGGCGGCGATTACGAGGGAAGTGAGCGAGATTACCGGAGGCATGGAAGCGATGGCCCTATAACACAAGAATATTTATGAACAAAGAAAAAGGAAAAATAGTGCAGGTCATCGGTCCGGTGGTGGACGTGTACTTTGAGGGTGCAATGCCAGCCTTGCGCAATGCGCTCAAAACGCGCGTGGGTGAGCGGGAGATTACGCTCGAGGTGGCACAGCATGTCGGCCTCGGCCGTGCACGCGCCATTGCCTTGCAAGACACTACCGGTCTTGCTCGTGGAGTAGAGGTAGTGGACACCGGAGGTCCAGTCACGGTGCCGGTGGGCGAGCTCTCGCTCGGACGCCTCTTCAACGTGGTGGGCGACCCTATCGATGGCAAACCTGCTCCTGTAGACGCGCCGCGCTCATCTATCCACCGCGAAGCGCCACCTTTTTCTCAGCAAGCGACTAAAGCAGAAGTGTTTGAAACAGGTATTAAATCGATTGACTTGCTCGCGCCGTTTATCCGCGGCGGCAAGGTGGGCCTTTTCGGCGGCGCCGGAGTGGGTAAAACGGTGCTCATGCAGGAGCTAATCCACAACGTGGCGCAGGCGCACGGCGGCTACTCGGTATTTGCCGGCGTAGGCGAGCGCGTCCGCGAAGGCAACGACTTGTATCACGAAATGACCGAGTCGGGCGTCATCAGCAAAATGGCCCTAGTGTTTGGGCAGATGAACGAAGTGCCGGGAGCTCGCGCACGCATTGCACTCTCGGGCCTCACCATGGCCGAGCACTTCCGCGACGAGATGGGCAAGGACGTACTCTTCTTTATGGACAACGTGTTCCGCTTCGTCCAAGCGGGTGCAGAGGTATCCTCGTTGCTTGGCCGTGTGCCGTCGGCGGTGGGCTACCAGCCGACCTTGGCCGAAGAGATGGGCCAGCTGCAAGAGCGCATTACGTCGACCAAAAAAGGCTCTATTACGTCGGTACAGGCCATTTATGTGCCTGCAGACGACCTAACTGACCCTGCACCTGCAACGACCTTTGCCCACCTGGACTCCCAAATCGTTCTTACGCGCGAGCTGGCATCCCTAGGCATCTTCCCAGCCGTAGACCCTCTGGCTTCTAACTCGACGGCGCTTGACCCTGACATCATTTCTGAAGAGCACTACCGCACCGCCCTTGATACCAAAAAGGTGCTCCAGCGCTACAAAGACCTGCAGGACATCATCGCCATCCTCGGTATCGAAGAACTTTCTGATGAGGATAAAACGTTGGTGTACCGAGCGCGCAAAATACAACGCTTCCTCTCGCAGCCAGTGCACGTGGCAGAAGTCTTCTCCGGAATTCCCGGCGTCTACGTGCCGGTGGAGGAAACCGTGCGCTCGTTCCGCGAAATCCTCGACGGCAAACACGACGACAAGCCGGAGAGCGCCTTCTATATGAAAGGCGGCATCGACACCGTGAAGGCAGAGTAGGATGAGGTCTCTCCTCGGCTTTTAGCGGAGGTGAGTCCTCAGCCGTAATAAAAATATGCATCTAGTAATCGCAAAAGTTGATGAGGTCCTCTTTGAGGGCGAGGCGTACAGTCTCACCATTCCTGCCACCGCGGGCGAGATGACCGTGCTCGGACACCACGAGCCGCTCATCACCACGCTCAAGGCAGGGGAGGCTCGTGTGCACCTTGCGGCGGGCGACAATCCTAAACTATTTGCCATTTCGGGCGGCGTGCTCGAAGTCCGCGCCGACGGAGCCACCGTTATTTTGTAAAAACGAACCCACACATTCTTCATAAGTGCTTCATCCTAATTATGAAAGGATGAAGTATATGAAGATATTTAATAAGGTCGCGGTCTTTGGATTGGCACTTTTTTTGGCGTTAGTTGTGTCTAATGTGGCTTTGGCCGCAACGGCAGTACAACTAGGAACTGCCGACAGCTTTGCAGTGCTCGGCGCTTCTACCGTTACTAACACTGGCTCTACGGTGGTTAACGGAGGTTTGGGTTTAAGTCCGGGCACTTCGGTCACAGGATTTCCGCCGGGGATGGTCAACGGTACACAGCACATAACCAATGCCACAGCGGCTCAGGCTCAGGCGGACTTGGTCACGGCTTATAATGCAGCCAGCGGACAAACAGTGGGAGTTACGATGGTGTCTGGCGATCTAGGTGGCCAGACGTTGTTGCCGGGCCTCTACAAATCGGCCTCGGCAGTGGGCCTTACAGGTACGCTGACATTGAACGGACAAGGCAATCAGGATTCGGTATTTATATTCCAAGTAGGGTCTGCTTTGACCACTGCCTCAGCAAGCAGGGTCAATCTGATCAATGGGGCTCAAGCTTGCAATGTGTTTTGGCAAATAGGTTCATCAGCCACCCTTGGGACAAACTCTACTTTTGTCGGTACGATTTTGGCGCTGGCCTCAGTCACGGTAAACACCGGCGCATCGGTCAGTGGCAGAGTGTTGGCTCGCACTGGTGCAGTAACCTTGGACACCAGCCCTATTAGTAGGCCGACCTGCGCGGCTCCGGCTGTTGTGTCAGTGCCAGTTACTCCAACTTCGACACCTATTATATTTGTATCAGCTACTTCTACTCCAATAGTCGTGCCGCCGATAATAGCACCGACGACAATCGTGCCTATGGTGCTTGTATCTCCAGTGCCGACCGTAGTGCCATTAGCTGTAGCACCAGCAGTTGTACCGCTAGTAGTGGTCGCTCCTACGACAGTGTCATTAGCAACCTTGCCGAACACGGGGATAGGATTTGCCAACGAACTCCCGCTGTATGCAGTTCTATTTGTCATAGTATCGGCGCCACTTGCCATGTATCTGATTGGGAGGAGGGAGTATCAGTAGCTAAAATTACAAATAAAAAAGCCGCTCCGAGTTGGAGCGGCTTTTTTATTTGTGGACCCGACCGGGATCGAACCGGTTACCTCTTCCATGCCATGGAAGCGCTCTACCAAGTGAGCTACGGGCCCTCTTCAGACGCCTATGGTTATATCATTTTTTATTCGTAATAAAAAGTCGTGCACAGCATATTTTTTAATGTAGAATGGGTGAGGAAGCAGAAAACAGGTAGGGGAGGATACGCATGCGTACGACAGCCATACTTGCCGCGGCGTTTCTGGCCGTATCGACACTTCCTGTCGCGACAGCAGTAACCTGCAATCTCGACGGAAGTCTGCAGACTCTCGATCGGAAGCGCGCCGTGTTTATCGAGCTGATGGGCATGCCGGATAACCCGAGAGTTATTCCAAGCGCTCATGCACTCGGAGACGCCTTCGGCGCTTACCACAACTGCCTAAGTTTTTGGACACCAGCCATCGCTACGATTATGCAGCTCTCGCCACAACAGCGGGCAGCCGCACACGCACGACGAGCGCCGCACTAGCGGCGCTTTTTTAATTTGGCAATAAAATAGCAGTGCTACAATAAATGTATATATGGCAGGGGAGTTCCTCTATTTTGCAATTTATGTAGTGCAACAGTTGGGCGTGATGCTCGGCGTCGGAGCGCAGACCGTGCTTTTGTGCACCCACCTTGTCGCGGTGCATCATGGCGAGGTCGAGTCGCGACACATCAACTATGCTCATGCGGCACGCTTTGCGCTTGGGGTGGGGATTTTGTTGATGGTCATTTCTGGCTTGGTCGCGGTCGCGGTGCACTCGTTCAGCGGAGAGCTTGAGGTGCTTTTGGCACCCGCATTTCTTTTTAAATGGTTTTTGATTGCTTGTTTGATTATATTCCTCTTGATACAACCCAAGGTCGCCTCGTGGAGTGGCACATTTTTTGCGTTTAGTGGCGGGAGTTGGTTTGCGCTTTTTTTGGTGCACTCGCTCGGACCGGTGACCTCATGGAGCACCTTGTGGGTGCTGTATGTCCTATGGAGTATCTTTTTTGCACTCGTGTGGGCGTGCTTTGTGGCCGTGATGAAGTGGAACACACTTAAACCTGAAGGGGTGCCCATTGCGGTTATGGTCGCGCCCAGAGTGATTATAAAAGAAGTGCCTAAGGTTGTTATAGTGCCGCCGCCAGTCGTTGTGGCTGCACCACCACCTATACCAAAACCGGTACCTCCACCCCCGCCACCTCCTGTAGTAGTGGTGCCTCTTCCTGCGCCTGTAGCACCTAAGCCTATTGTTATTACTGTTCAACCATCAGTCCCAACTGTTTCTTTGTGGAAGCGGATATATGTATGGATTGTCGGTTCCAAGCCCCAGCCTGTGGCAACGCTTCCTCCTCCACCAGCACCAATCGTCATTGCCCCAGCGCCATCTCCTGCGCCACAACCAGTTGTAGTGGCCACGCCTCCGCCGCCACCTGCTCCAAAAGTAATAATTACACCGCCTCCTGCGCCGCTTCCTGTCGTGGTGCCGCTTTCTTTGTCAGTGCCAAAGACTGTGGCTCCAGTTGCGACAGTTCCTCCAGTGGCAAAGCCCGCAGCACCAACTAAAACAACTCCAGCTGCAACACCTCATCCAAGTATGCTGCAAGAGGTGATAGACCACTTCCTCGTGCCCGCGTTGCGCATCATGCCGCAGCGTGTTGAGGACGTCGGCAAACAAAACCGTCCGCCGGTGGTAAAGTTAAGCGACGAATAATTTTATGGGATTTTTTAGCGATACGCGTCCAAAAAAAATTGTGGTGTTGCTTGGGCATCCCAACAAAAATCCAACACTGTCGAGTGAGCTTTCGGTGATATATGAGGCTGCAGCCAAAGCTGCTGGACACGAGGTCAAACGCTTTGTGCTCGCTGACATGCACTTTGACCCAATCTTGCATCAGGGATACAAAGCCATACAAGCGCTCGAGCCCGACTTACAGCAGCTACAAGAGGCTATTAAGTGGGCTGAGCACTTTGTTGTCATCTATCCCAACTGGTGGCACAGCATGCCGGCTCTGCTGAAAGGGCTTTTTGATCGGATGTGGCTACCGGGATTTGCGTTTAATATGCGCAAAAATAAAGCAGGCAAGCAGACCATCGGCTGGCACAAACGGCTCAAGGGCAAAACCGCGCGGGTTATTGTGCTTTCGGGTACGCATCCGCTCCTCATTCCGCTATTTTTTGGCGAATACACGAACGATATTAAAAAGGCGATACTCTGGTTTGCAGGTTTTAGTGTCAAAGTGACAAAGCTCGGCCCCACCGACCAAGCGCCCGAATGGAAGAAAAACGAGTGGCGCAAAAAGATAGCATGGCTGGCAAAAAGAGGAGAGTAAGGTATATTCATTTCACATGGCTTTAAGTATCGGCATTGTCGGGCTCCCCAACGTGGGGAAGTCCACCCTTTTTAATGCGCTCACCAAAAAGAGCGTACTTGTTGCTAACTACCCGTTTGCCACTATCGACCCGTCGGTGGGGGTGGTGGCGGTGCCCGATGAGCGGCGCGAAAAGCTGGCCAAGTTTAGCAACTCCGAAAAAGATATTCCCGCAGCGGTTGAATTTGTCGATATTGCTGGGTTAGTACGCGGTGCCAGCGACGGCGAAGGCTTGGGTAACTTATTTTTGCAGCACATACGTGAGGTTGATGCCATCGTGCATGTCGTGCGTATTTTTGATAACGCCAATATTGTCTCAACCCAAGAGGCTATTAATCCAATGCACGACATCGAGCTTATCAACACGGAGCTGCAGTTGGCAGATCTCGGCCAGCCAAAAGCTCAGCCGATAGCCAGTAAGCCAGTGCTATATGTGCTCAACAAAGAGTCCGGTGGACATAACTTGGATGAGAATCAGGCTGACCAGCGCTGGATTGCATTGATGGAGTATTTAAAGGATAAAAAATATGTCATAGTCGACGCCAACGTCGAGCATGAGCTCAAAGATTTGCATACTGGCGACAAGCAGGACTTCCGCCGTGAGTACGGGATGTTCGAAGATGGCATCGACGCACTTATTAAGGCCGGTTACGACCTGCTTGGACTCATAAGTTTCTTTACTACGGGCAAAGACGAAACACGCGCATGGACAATTGTGCGCGGTTCGAGTGCACCGAAAGCAGGCGCAGCCATACATTCCGACTTTGAAACAAAGTTTATCCGCGCTGAGGTCATTAATTGGAACAAACTTATCGAAGCCGGCTCGCAGGCAGGAGCGCGCGAGCTCGGACAAATTCGTACCGAAGGCAAAGAGTACGTCGTCCAAGACGGCGACGTGATGGAGTTCCTCCATGGCTAAAAGGCCATTGTGCTACTATAGAGGCTGTAAGAAAGGGCTTTTATTAACGTCTAAAGGGTACAACTCTATATTTTATGGATAAACCAAAAGCGACGCCAAAGGACTTCTTTGTGTGGGCGGGGGCAATGCTGGCACTCTACGGGGGAGTGATAGCGTTTATTGCACTGGTGTTTGATTACATCAACTACACGTTCCCCGACACCGTACTCAACAACTACTATGTCGACCCATACCAAAGCGGCGTGTCATACGAGATGGCGTCGCTCATTGTGTTAGCGCCAGTATTTTTGGTTTTGATGCGCGTCATTCGCCGCGCTATCACCGCCGACCCGAGCCGCTCCGAAATCTGGGTGCGTCGCTGGGGTCTGTTTTTGACCGTATTTATCGCGGGTGCCGCGTTTATTATCGACCTCATTGTGCTTCTGACCGCCTTCCTCAACGGCGAGGATATGACCGTGCGCTTCTTGCTTAAGGTCGCGGTGGTGCTGCTGGTGGCTGCAGCGGGCTTTATGCACTTCCTCGCCGATCTGTGGGGCTACTGGGAGCGCAAGCCGCAGTACGCGCGCTATATCAACTGGTCAACAGCTCTGTTGGTAGTGCTGACCATCGCTGCCGGATTCTTTATCATCGGTACTCCTGCATCACAGCGCGCGTACCGCAT
>CALREG010000014.1 GCA_943355135.1 Candidatus Nomurabacteria bacterium
GGCGGTCCGCACACATTCAGAATGTAAAAGTATTTCCTTACCCTTATTCTTTTCCAGCACAGCAATGCCTAGTCGTTCGTATCCGGGGTCAAAAGCAAGGACACGCATGTTGTTTATGCGGCACTCGTATAAATTTCGTTGACGTCATCGTGCTCCTCGAGCGCGTCGGCAAGCTCAGCCATCTTTTGTGCGTCTTCATCACTGAGTTCCACAGGCATCATCGCTTCAAGCTTACCCTCAGCATTTTTTTGAAACGCCCACATCGCCGCACCGGGGTTTGCCAGCGAGCCGCCGTGGAGCGCGAGGAGGTGCTTGAGCTCCTGCACGGTGCGGTTGCGATTGTCAGTGTACGCTTCGAGCACTAGTGCGCAGCCGCCGGGGCCGTAGGCCTCGTAGGTGACCTGCTCAAGCTCGGCGCCTTCGCCTGAGGCTTTGCTCAGGGCGCGTTCAATGTTATCAAGCGGCATATTGGCCGCGCGTGCCTTCTCTACTGCAGTGCGCACGCCGGGGGCATTTTTGTCGCCTTTAGCTTTCTTTACCTCAACCGTAATAAACCGCACGAGTTTAGAAAAAAGTTTTGCCTTTTGGGCATCAGTTTTGCCCTTTACGTGTTTAAGCTTTGCCCACTTGCTGTGTCCTGCCATATGGGTGTAGAGTAGCGCGCAGAAATTGTCACGGCAAGAGGAACTCTGCTATGCCCCCTTGGGTGCTTGATGTTGGACTCGTTTGCACGACCACCGTTGTGCTGGTCGTCTATCAGGAACTGTTGGAGCGAACTGTTCTGTTGGAGGAGCTTATCAAAGCTCCTGGGAAGGAAACTTCCAACTTTTTGTACGGCACGGTGGTACCGTCTGTGTTGGAAGAATTTTTGTTTCGTCTGCTTCCACTTGGATCAACCCTGTTGCTTACGTCCAACTGGTACACAATCATCAGTGTGGTACTGGTGACCTCTCTTCTTTTTGGGTTGCTCCACGATGTTTCCCTGCGAGCGAAGGTGTTGCTCATGGTTCCAGGGAGTACCGTTCTTTCTGGGGTGTTTGTGTACGTCGCTTATCGTGCAGACAATGTCCTTGTCGGATATGCCGCAAGCGTCCTTGTCCACTTCTCGTTGAACTTCATGGAGGACTTGCGTTGGTGGTGGTTCAACAGTTTCTGGAAACGCGGATAATGTCCGCGTTTTTTTATTTACAAAAGTCGCTCGTTGAGGTCACTTGGCGGGGTTTTGCCAAGATGTTTGTACGCGGCTGCGGTGGCGATGCGGCCACGCTGGGTTCTTTCGATCAGACCTAATTGCAGGAGGAATGGTTCGTGCACTTCTGAGACGGTCGTTGGCTCTTCGGCCAGCGCGGCTGCAAGTGCGTTGACTCCCGCGGGGCCGCCGTTAAAGCGGTCTATAAGTACGGTAAGGAGCTTGCGGTCGAGCGGAGTGAGGCCGAGTTCATCTACTTCGAGCATGCCAAGCGATTGTTTGACCAGCTCTGCCGAAAGGGGAGCACGCTTAAGCTGTGCGTAGTCGCGTGAGCGTTTTAAAAGATAGTTGGCGGTGCGTGGTGTGGCACGCGAACGCTTCGCAATTTCTCGCACGCCCTCCTTATCTACCTCGACCCCGAGGATTTTTGCCGAGCGTTTGATGATCTGTGCGATGTCGTCTTCGGAATAAAACTCCAAACGGAAGGTCCCGCCACTAAAACGCGAGCGCAGCGGGGCAGAGAGGTCGGCCACGCGTGTGGTGGCGGCCACAAGCGTAAACGGCGGCAAGGGGAGTTCAATGGTGCGTGCGCTCGGACCTTTGCCGATGATGATGTTGAGCACACCCGATTCCATCGCGGGGTAGAGCACCTCTTCTATCGAGCGGGAGAGTCGGTGGATTTCGTCTATAAACAAAATGTCGCCCGACCCCATGTTGGTGAGGAGTGCGGCGAGATCGCCAACGCGCTCTATAGCGGGGCCGGAGGTTGAGCGTAGGGCTCCGCCGAGCTCCCTAGCAATCAGATGCGCCAAAGTGGTCTTGCCGAGCCCCGGGGGGCCATAAAAGAGGATATGTTCGGGCGGGGAGGCGCGCTCTTTGGCGGCCGAAATAAGGATATTGAGGTTGTTTTTGATGGCCTCTTGCCCCACATATTCGTCCCACGAGGCGGGGCGCAGGGTTTGGTCTAAATAGGCCTCAGGGGGAGGGGTAGAGGCTTCAGGGTCGGCGTCGCTTGACATAAAATTGATAGTATGCTAGGATACCAGAAGTAGCAGTTTCGCCCACAGGGCGTTTTTTGTTGGGAACAGTATACCCTCAAGCAATACAAGCTTTACCGTTTGGAATCTTATCGAGGACGCTCCGGCACTTTTGATTACTCAATCGCCGCGGGGGCGCTCCTTAGACATTTCTTCCGCTTCACCGACTTGTCGATGATGTGTATTGCTTGGCGGTATACTCTTCCGAACCTGCTATTTACTCTATACCTGAAAAGCCGCAACGCAACGTTGCGGCTTTTTGATTAATGTGTCTATTGTGTGTCCAGGTCGACTACACGGCGGAGTTCTTCCATTGAGGTAACTCCGCGGAGGACCTTGATGATGCCGTCTTCTTGCATGCTTGGGATGCCTTGTGGGCGGGCTGCGTTGTAGACCTCGCGTTCGCTCGGTTTGCTGCGCAAAATTGTTTCTATCGCTGAGTCCATGAACACCGCTTCAAAGATTGCGACGCGGCCTTTGTATCCGCGGCCGTGACACACCTCGCAACCGTCTGGTTTAGGCAACCATACTTTTTTAGTTTCGGGCGGGACGAGCGCGCGGTCGACGATGGTTGCAACATATTTGTCTATCGTCTTTTGTTCCTCAGCCGTCGGTACACCTTCTATCTTGCAGACGCACAACTTGCGTACCAAACGTTGTGCAAGCGCGGCAATAATAGCGGAGCTCAAAACCTTTTCGTCTATCCCGAGGTCAATGAGGCGGGGGAAGGAGCCTGCCGCGTCGTTGGTGTGCAGGGTAGAGAAGACGAGGTGCCCCGTAAGCGCGGCGTTGATAGCCGTCTCGGCTACCTCGCCGTCGCGGATCTCGCCGACCATGATGATGTCGGGGTCCTGCCGCAGCGCACTGCGTAGTCCGTTGGCAAAGGTGTAGGTCTTTTTATCTACCTGCGTTTGTACCAATCCTTGCAGGTGATACTCGATAGGGTCTTCGATGGTAATTATTTTTGTCTGCGGACTATTTATTTTGCGCAAGAAGGCATACAAGGTCGTCGTCTTGCCCGAGCCGGTCGGGCCGGTGGTCAAAATCATACCGTTAGGCTTTTGGATTTCCTTTTCCAACTTGAGCCGCAACTTTTCTTCCAAACCCAAAGCCTCGAGCTCGACGCCGATTGCTTTGGGGTTGAGGATGCGGAGCACCAGCGTCTCGGCATAGTTGCCGGGGAGTATCGAGGTACGCAACTCTATCTCGTCGCCTTTGATTTTGATACTAAAGCGCCCGTCCTGCGCCTCGCCAACGACGTTGAGTTTGAGCCCCGAGAGGAGCTTCATGCGGCTGAGTGTAAGGCGGTAGGTCTCGTGGTCGAAGTTGAGCACATCAACCAGTACGCCGTCGAGGCGGTAGCGCAACCGGACCTGCGCGTCCTCGGGCTCAAAGTGGATGTCGGAAGCTCCGGTGGCAAGGCCGCCAGCCAAAATAACTTCCAAGATGCGGGTGATGCGGTACGCTTTCTTCAGTTCTATCGCTTCAGAAATAAGTTTGCCGATGTCGGCAAGAGAGGTGACTTTGATGAGCAGCTGTTCGAGCTCTTCGTTTGAAAGCTCAAAGACGCCAGCCTTGCTCTCGGTCGCATAGGACATATCGGCGTAGCGTTGGTAGGCGCGCTCGAGCGACGCGCTCGAGCACATATAGACGGTCACTTCGTACCCGAGGTCGTGGAGCTTGTTGACCAATATTTTTACTTTTGGATTCTCCGGTGCGCGTACCGCGACCGAAAGCTTTTTGCCCACACGACCAAAAGCCGCCGCCTCGGCGTCCTTGGCCTCTACTTCGGTCAGTGTGCGCAGTGCGTCTACGTTGATGGCGACCAACGAAAGGTCGACGTACTGCACGCCGTATTTGCCGCTCAGTACTTGGGCAAGCTCCTCCTCCTCGCGCTTGCGGAGGAAGTTGAGCCGCTTTTGCTGTTCGTCGTCGGCAAAGACCACCATATAGGCTATATTGTACGGCATGGAAAAGGTTTTGCTTTCGAAGCTCCCACACTTTGTCCGCAATGTGCTAGCGGTTATTTGGTTGGAGGAAACCAAACAGACTGCGACCGTTATAGCCTTGCGTGGCGACTTGGGTGCGGGGAAGACAACTTTTACTCAAGTGCTCGCACAGGTACTTGGCGTAACTGACACATTGCAGAGCCCAACCTATGTGCTGATGAAAAAATATAAAACCACGAACGAAAAGTTTCATACGCTCGTACATATAGATGCCTACCGGCTGGAGAATGCCGAGCAGTTTGCGGCACTCAAGCCTGAGCAATTTTTGAGCGACCCGCGTGCACTGGTGGTTATTGAGTGGCCTGAAAGGGTAGAAGCGGCGCTCCCGAAGCCCGACCTAACGGTCAACTTTTCATCCGAAGGGGCTGTCGAGGGAGAGCGCTACGTATCCATCGAAAAGTAGTAGAATGCCAGTGTGGCTAAAAAACGCTTAGTAATCCTCGATACCCACGCGATTTTGCATCGCGCTTACCACGCCTTGCCGGAGTTTAGCTCCAGCTCGGGGATGCCGACGGGTGGCTTATACGGCTTGCTTTCGATGCTGGTCAAAATAATCAACGATTTGGGGCCCGACTACATTGTTGCAGCCATCGACCTCCCCGGCCCGACCTTCCGCGACGCGGTGTATAAAGAGTACAAAGGCACGCGACAAAAGACCGATGATGCGCTCGTAATGCAGCTTAAGCGCGCGCCGAGTGTGTTGGAGGCTTTTGGTGTTCCGGTATATTCGGCGAAGGCGTTTGAAGCTGACGACGTCATCGGCACCATTGTTGAGCTGGTCAAAAAGAAAAAAGACTTAGAGGTGGTCATCGCCTCGGGCGACAAAGACGCACTGCAGCTTATTGATAAGGAGCGCGTGCAGGTGTTTACGCTCGGCAAGGGGCTCAACGACACCGTGATGTACGACGAAGCGGCGGTCAACGCGCGCTACGGCTTTGGGCCTGAGGGCATCTCCGACCTCAAAGGTATCGCGGGCGACCCGTCCGACAATATTAAAGGCGTGCCGGGGGTGGGCGAGGGGAGCGCACTCAAGCTCCTCCAGAAATATGGCTCGCTTAAAGATGTTTACACGGCGATTAAAAAAGACGGCGTAGAAAAGGTGTCCGAAGCGACAGGTGTGCAAAAACGTTTTGTGCAGTTGGTCAAAGACAACAAAAAAGAGGCCGAGTTTAGCAAACTGCTCGCAACTATCCGCCGCGACGCGCCGATAAAATTTGAGGTGCCTAAAAAAAGTTGGCGCGAGGGTGCCGACACCAAGTGTGTACTCGACATGCTTGCGGAGTTTGAGTTTAGGGCGTTGGTGCCGCGCGTGCGCACTATTTTGGGCGCGAGCGAGGCCGACATGCCTACACCGTCTGCTCCGGGGGAGGGACTCTTTCAATCTAATGTTCCGCCAGAGCAGTTTGCGCGAGCGCAAGTTGCTGTCTCGGTGCTCGACAGCACCAACTCCGAGCCGTCGATGGAGGATATATTGTGCATGGGTAAATCGAACGACTTTGCTGCGGCCAGCGCCAACTTGTTGGCGCAAATAAAAGAGAAGCATTTGGAGTTTGTATATGAGCACATTGAACTGCCTCTTGGTCCTGTGTTGCGCCGCATGGAGAAGCGGGGCGTAGAAGTCGACAAAGAGTTTCTAAAAGAGCTCTCCAAGGAGTACACCAAAGAGTTGGAAAGAATCGCTGCGCGCATCTACAAAGCGGCAGGAGGGGAGTTTAATGTGTCCTCGCCCAAGCAGCTCGGTGAGGTGCTCTTTGATAAGCTGGGCCTCGCCACAAAAAAGAAAACT
Organism: Candidatus Nomurabacteria bacterium; assembly: GCA_943355135.1. Lineage (GTDB taxonomy): Bacteria > Patescibacteriota > Minisyncoccia > Phycocordibacterales > SBAW01 > GWA1-54-10. The sequence continues at coordinate 6,022 of CALREG010000014.1, forward strand.
GCCGGCGGCCAGCGCTCGACCAAAGAGTCTGAGCTGCAAAAACTTGCGGGCGAGCACCCCATCATCGAAGATATTTTGGCGTATCGTGAACTTTCTAAGCTCCTCGGCACCTACATCGATGCACTGCCCTCGCTCTTGGACAAGCACGACCGCGTACACACGCGCTACGTGCAGATAGGTGCGGCCACAGGTCGCATGGCGTCGCTCGACCCGAACTTGCAAAACATCCCGATTAAAAGCGAGCTCGGCCGACGCATCCGCCACGCGTTTGTGGCGAGCAAAGGTATGGAGCTGGTGTCGTTTGATTACAGCCAAGTGGAGCTGCGACTTGCAGCGATACTCTCGGGTGATGAAGGTCTGATTGAGATATTTAAAAACGGCCGCGACATTCATACCGAGGTTGCGGCGCGTGTGTTTGGTAAGAACAGCTCGCTCGATGCGTACGAGCAGCGCCGCCGCGCCAAGGTTATCAACTTCGGTATCCTCTATGGCATGGGGGTCAACGCCCTGCAGCAATCGCTCAGTACCTCGCGCAAAGAGGCGCAGGAGTTTTACAACCAATATTTTGAGACCTTCCCGCGGTTGGCCGAGTACCTCGAAGAGCTAAAAGGGCAGGCCATGCGCGTGGGGTACACCGAGACACTCTTTGGTCGCCGGCGTTACTTCGACGGTATTAAGTCGCCGATACCGTATGTGCGCGCCTCTGCCGAGCGTATGGCTATCAACGCGCCGCTGCAAGGCACCTCGGCCGACATCATCAAGCTTGCGATGATAGAGATAGACAAGCAGTACCCGGATATTCTGCTTCTGCAGGTGCACGACGAGTTGGTGTTTGAAATTAAGAAAGACAAGGTGCAGGAGTACTCCGCGACCATAAAAAAGATCATGGAAGCGGTGGTGCCCGATGCTAAACGCCGAGGGGTGCCGATTGTTGTTGAAGGCAAGGCGGGCAAGAACTGGGGCGAGATGCATCCCATTGGAAAGTAAACTTCCAACGGGACAAGAAATCTATGATTAAAGCTGTTGTTGGAAAAAATATACATGGAGAGGAACTTAAGTGGGCTCAACTTACGAGCGAAGAGTTGGTGTCGCTCGCATCGACCGACGCACTTTTTGGTGGCAACCAGACGTTTGTGCTTGAAGGTGCCTTAAATAGCGAAAGAGGGGAGGAGTTTGTAGATTTGCTTGAGGTGTTTGCAGAGTCGCCACATACGTTTGTGTTTGTAGAGGAGAAGCTACTTAAGGCGGAGACCGAGGCGCTTACAAAAGTGGGCGCGAAGATAGAAATAGTAAAGGCGGAGAAGAAGGAGTATAGGTTTGATAATTTTGGTGTCGCCGAGGCGCTGGGTAAGAAAGATAAAAAGAATTTGTGGCTCGCCCTTATGGCGTCGTGGCGGGCAGGGGAGAAGCCGGAGGCAGTTGCGGGGCTTATGGCGTGGAAGGCTCGGCAAATGAAAGACGTGTCTCTCTCGCGCAAACTAGTCTCGCTGTATCACGACTCCCACCGCGGCGCAGGGGAGTTGGAGTTGTTGTTGGAGCGCTTCGCTCTGAAGTTATAGTTTTAAATATAGGCGAGGCTTATTCCTGCGGGAAAAAGCCGGTATAGGAATCCCCAAAGTCGTCCACACAAGATACTTTCCAATTTGAATATCCAAAATCGTGGATAGTGTGTTTTTCGGTGGCCGTCCGCGCCTCAGTTGTTTCAGAGTAAGGTATACGGCCGCTACCTCCTTCGTAAGTCCAAATACAGGTGGAGGAGTTGCCTCCGGGGATGGAAAGTGAGTAGCCGTTTTCGCCGTCATAGAACTTGGTGACTTGTACAGAAGCGGCGGATATATTCGTAACTGGTGCAGCTGTACTATTTGTCCAAAAATAATATACCCCTCCAATCAACAAAACTCCTACAAGAAACAGTCCTACTTGTGTTTGGTTCATAAGAAAGATTTTAATAATAAACTACTTGTTGTTTTTCTTGTATTTCTTATCAAGCTTCAGTTTTTCCTCGTAAATCTTCAGTTCCTCGTCGATTTTTCTTTGTTGATCCTTATTCCTGTGCCTCCTCAGCACCCAAAAAAAGAACAGTAAAAGTAGTATCCAGCCTAGTAGTGACATAGAGTCAATTAATTAATCTCATTAAATAACCTTACTGAAGAAGCTTTAGATGGTAATCCGTAAGCAAGAATTGCCACTGCTGATTTAGTGCCGTAATCTGCGAGTTCACTTGCTCGGTAAGTTGATTAATTCTCCCATTTACGTTTCCTATCGGAACCCCACCGCCGGATACACTAGAGACTTGTTGATGGTAGTTTATCTTGAGTTCGTATATTTGTTCGGAGATTGCATCCAATTTATTCTCGTAATCAATGGAGATATCAGATACGGGGGTAAGGAAATTATTCATAATCGCATTTTGATATTCACCCACAGCTGTTGCCTTACCAAAAGCGGCTTGACATACGATTGCCTCACTCCCCCCTACTACCGGCTTAGGGCATACACTCATGTACTGGTCAAAAGCAGGCTGGAGGGCTTTTATTTTGTTCTCCACTATTTGAAGTTGCTGTTGGTATCGCAGATTTTGGTCTATTGCATTTTGTTTGGTCTGAGTGTCCTGCTGTGTTTTTTGAGGTGCCGTATAGGTCTGGGCCGGCACCGTGTTAGGTAAGGGCTGACATGAGGCTTTGTCTCCGTTTGTAGGGCAAACAAGTAGATTTCCTGTAGGGCAATCGGAGTAATAAACTCCGTTGCATAGAGTTCCTGTTTGGACTGGAGCTACCTTGACTGGTATAGGCTTGTTTTGAGAAGAACTTTCGGGTGCAACTTTCGTCTCCGCTTTCTTTGTAGTTGTTGCAGAAGTTGTAGTGGAAATTTTTTGCTCTTGGGGAGGATATATTTTTATCCAAGAAAATACACTCCATGTTAGCGGGTTCCACCACGCAGCAAAGGCTACTTGTGGAACAAATATAAGTAAAAAGACAATAGTGCTAAAAAAGGATCTTATTTTCATTGCGTTTTTTAATTTATTAGTGCGCCCACTTGGATTCGAACCAAGGACCATCTCCTTAAAAGGGAGCCGCTCTACCGACTGAGCTATGGGCGCATTGACAGCACTATAGCAAAATAGCGCCGTAATTTAAAGCTTTATTTTAGGAGGGTAAATAGGGCGATGCCGGCGGCTACGCCGACGTTTAAGGATTCTTTTTTGCCCTGCATCGGGATGTGGAGTACGTGGTCGGCGTGCTTGAGCGATTGTTTGTTGATGCCGCGCACTTCGTTGCCCATCACAACCGCGAGCTTTGCGTTTGGCGGTGGAATGTAGTCGAAGAGCGAGGTTGAGCTTTCATTTTGTTCGAGCGCAACAATCGTATATCCCTCTTGTTTTAATTTTTTAAGTGCACCGCTGAGTGTTTTGCTGCGCGAATAGGGGACTACTTTTTCGGCACCGAGCGACACTTTTATAAATGGCGCACGCTCTTTGCCGCGCGGGTCTCTGTGGCCTGGGGTGTAGCCCGATAGGATAATGCGCGACACGCCCGCACCGTCGGCGGTGCGGAACATACTCCCCACATTGTGGGCGCTGCGGATGTTATGCACGACGAGGACGCACTCGCGCATTTATAGAGGTAGGTCGTAGGCCAACGCACCGGCACCCGATATAAGGAGCGAGAAGCACATAAACACAAGGAGGACGTACTCGCCACGGCACAGCGGTACCGCGCGCGGGTAGCGTTTGGCAAAGATGGCTTGTTTGATAAACACCACCATACCAACGAGTGCCGCTATCTGGGTGTAGTACCCAAAGAGCATGGCGGAAGCGAGCGCCACATGCAGCAGTATTGAAACACTGACCCACCAACTGGAGCGGCCGATGATGGGGAATTTTATTTCTGACAGTTCTGTATGGCGCTTCCATTGTAAGTAGGCGATAGAAACAAAACTCAGCGCCACCGCGATGCGGATGATTGTTGGAGCAAAGAAGCCGAGTACAAGAAGGTCGGGGAAGGTATTAAGCATACAAATTAATTATTGAGTAGAAGTACCAAACGTACCAGGGCCATCGAACGTTGTTGGTTCGGAAGATTCTTCGCCTATTTGCGGGCCATAGGCGCCGCCATCTCCAAGCGGCTGGGGAGGAGACAAAAAGATGCCCCGCAGGTCGGCCATCCCCGGCCCCCCGACAAAAAACCAAGCACCTATCAAAATAATAAGTCCGCCGATGAGCCAGAGCGCGTCATCCATAGGGGAGCCTTTTGGTGCCTCGTCGTCTGCCATAGGTTAATTGTACCCCATGAGATGACGCAGGCTATCTCACGGGGTGTAGCCTACCTTAGCCAATTCTTCCCGAGCGACCTGCGCGTCGCTCCATACCTGTTTGGTGCCATTTGGTCCCATGATGTACGGGTCGGTGCCCTTGCCGGTGATGAGCACCGCGTCTCCCGCCTTAGCCGCTTTAAGTGCCTCGCGGATAGCGGCGCGACGATCCAAAAAGAGCTGCGGTTTTTTATGTACAAACCCTGCCGCGAGCTCGGTAATTATTTTTTGAGGATCCTCGTCGTACGGGTCTTCGTTGGTAATAAAGGTAAGCGCCGCAAACTCCTCGGCCAGTGCACCACGCTGCGCGCGCTTGGCTGCATCGCGCCCGCCGCCGGTGGCGCCGATGATGGCGATGATTCTTTTATTCTTAAATGTTTCGTAGAGCGCGCGTAGTGACTCCATCGTGTGCGCATAATCGACCACCACATCAAATGGCTGCCCCAGCTCTACACGCTCGGCGCGGCCCGCAATGGGCGGCATATGCTCGAGCGCGTGCTTCATCGCCGAGCGCTCCAACCCAAGTGCCTCGCCGAGACTCAGCGCTGCAAGACAGTTATACAAATTAAAGAGTCCCGGCAGTGGGACGGTAAAAAGTTCGCCATGCCACACAAACCGGATGTTTCGGTCGTCGGTATTGTATGGTTCGGCATCGGCAAGCGAGTAGGGAACCACGTGCTCTACGGGGAAGTCCAAAAACTTCTTGCCGTACGCGTCGTCGGTGTTAGCAACCAAAATACGTGGGCGCTTCGGCGATTCGGCCACCGCTTGTGCGAGCGAAAGCTTGGCGGCAGCGTACGCCTCAAACGAGCCGTGGCTCTCGATATGTTCGGGTGCGAGATTGGTAAATACCAATGCGTTCAGAGATACGCCTTTGTGGCGGAATTGCCGCGCTCCTTCGGAGGTCATCTCAACAACCACATACTCACAACCCGCGTCTGTTGCGCGCCGCAAGAAACCTTGCAGGAAGAAACGCCCCGGCATCGTCATCTTGTAGAGGTTGCGCTCGCGCTGTTCGCCAATGCAGAACTGGATGGTGCTCGCAGAAGCAACTTTTTTGCCGCTCTTGCGCAGGAGTTCTGCAATAAGTTCTACAGTCGAAGTCTTGCCTTTGGTGCCAGTGACCGCGATGACCATCAGTTTGCGGGAAGGGAAGCGATAAAGAATAGCGCCGCTGTATGCGAGTACAAAATGATAGGCCTGCAATATAGGCTCGGGGAGGAGAGAGCGGATGAATCGTTTCATATTCTTATACCGCTGAGGGCGAGCCGAGGCGGCGGAGCGCTGCGCCGAGGCGATCTTTGACCGTTGTGCCGACGTCGCCGATATCTTTGAGCGCTTTGCGACACTCTGCTGAACTGTAGCCGAGCGCCATCAGCGCCTCTATTACTTCGCCATCACCTCCGGTACTCATCAGGCTCTCGCGCATGCCCGCTTCGTTTTGCAACTTGTCGCGCAGCTCAACCACAATGCGCTCGGCGCTCTTTTTGCCGATACCAAATACTTTAGTAAGCGTAGAAGCATCACCTGCGGCGATTGCGCGCTTGAGCGCTGAGGGCTCGGCCACGCTCATGATAGAAAGCGCCGTTTTGGGCCCGACACTCGAGACAGTCATCAACTGCCGAAAGAATGAGAGCTCCTCGACTTCTAAAAAACCGTACAGGTCGATGGCGTCGTCGCGCACGGCCGTGTGGATGTGGAGCGAAATGGGCGCGCCCTCGGTCAAAACAAAAGCGACGGGCACGCGGACACAGTAGCCGACCCCTTGTACATCAACGACAATATTGTCGCCCTGCCGGCCCGAAAGTACCCCTGTGAGCTTGCCTATCATATACAAGTAGAGTACTATCCTCGCATGGCAATTACAAAGTCCGCCAAGAAAGCCCATCGCGCCGGCCTCCGCAAGAAGGCCTTTAATGATGTGCGTCGGAAGAACCTGAGCGTGGCGCTCAAGGGGGCTCGTTTGGCAAAAAAGGGCGATGTCGCGGCGCTCGCCGCAGCATACAAGGCGATAGACAAGGCAGCCAAGCGAGGGCTTATGACCAAAAACACTGCAGCTCGCCGCAAGGCCAAGGTCGCCAAACTCCTCTCGACGAAGTAAACTAGAGGAACTGCTCCCGTCGTTCAATGGATAGGACGTAACCTTGCGGAGGTTATGATGTAGGTTCGATTCCTACCGGGAGCACAAAAAGATAGTGTTATAAACTGGAGCGTACGCTCTCGTAGTTCAATGGATAGAATGCCTCCCTCCGAAGGAGGCGATGTAGGTTCGATTCCTACCGAGAGCACCGACTATAAACCGAACATCTCCGCGACATGGTGTCCCAAGTGCGGTTCCTGCTCCTCCTCTTTGACCAAGCGGCGCAAGTACTCGCGCACGTTGTGCGAGCGGCTTGGATCGCCGATGGGGATCACCAATTGCGGGTGCAATATGCCCTGCGTGGTGATGAGTAGGTGGGGGTTGCGGTTCTCCTCGACCCAAAACGAGTCGACGTTGTTCCAACGATAGAGCGTGCCATCGAAGTGCAGGCCGCGGGAGGTAATCTTTACCTCATGTTCGCGCGGACCGCGCGCAATCAAGATTCCTAGCGAGCCGGCACCAAGCAGGAGTATTATGGCAAAGAGCGAGTTGCCAAAAAAAACTGCGAGTCCGGCACCCACAACAGCAATAAGCCCCAAGCCCCAATACCAATCGTTGGAGCGCTCGACGTGTTCGTGGGTATCCACCTGCCAAGAAATACCAGAGTCTTCTGCCATATAATAAGTATACACGGAGAGCGGAGAATGATATTGTGCGAAACTGTAGAAGGGAGGGGTGGCAGAGTGGTCTAATGCACTTGTCTTGAAAACAAGAGTGGGGCAACCCACCGTGAGTTCGAATCTCACCCCCTCCGCCAGTAAAACAGCAATGAAATACATCGGTATTGATTACGGCACAAAAAACATCGGGCTCGCTGTCTCTGACGATGGAGGGACGGTGGCCTTTCCGCTTACCACCATTACTGCGGGACGCGAGGCGGTGTCTAACGTGGCCGCGCTTATAAAAGAAAACGGCGCCGAGGCAGTGGTGATGGGGGAGTCACGCAATTTTGCAGGCGAGCGCAATGAGGTGATGGAGGATATCGAGCAGTTTAAAAAAGATATCGGTGAGCTTTCGGGACTACCGGTGCACTATGAGCGCGAGTTCTTTACCTCTGCACTCGCTGCGCGGCAGTTTGCTCCGGAAGAAAAGAGCCGCAAAGCAAACCCATCGCAAGAAAAGTTGGATGCATCTGCGGCGGCATTAATTTTGCAAAGTTACTTAGACCGAACCAAAAAGGTACAATAACTATATGGACGAGCCCGCACCTATACCAACACCCACCTATCTGACCATCGACGACTTTAAAAAAGTCGAAATAAAAATAGGCGAGATACTCTCGGTCGAACAGATTGAAGGGAGTGACAAGTTACTTAAACTTCGCGTCAATTTTGGCGATCACGAACGACAAGTACTCTCCGGTATTAAAGCGTATTTCCCCGAGGTACAGGTGTTGGTGGGCAAGAAGTGTCCATTTGTAACCAACCTTGCTCCCCGCATGATGATGGGGCTCGAGAGTCAAGCGATGATACTCGCCGCCGGCGGGGGAGAGACACCGTTTGCACTGTTTGAAACAGCAGGGGCACCGGGCGACCGTATAAAGTAATGCAAGTCATTGAGCACATAACAACGGTGCGCGAGCGCGGATGGCAATGGTTTGAGGCTCATGCCCGCAGCCGCTTTGCGTTGGCATGGCTCGCTCTCATTGCTTTTACTGATACTATCTTTTCGCCACTTACTGCCGAGGCATTTCTGGCGGCGCTAGTGCTTGCGCATAAAGAAAAATGGAAAACATTTCTTGCGGTGTCGTGGGTGTCGTCGGTTGCAGGAGCGGCGACAGGCTACTGGCTTTTGTACTACGTGTTTAGAGTATTTGGCGAGCAGTTTTTGACTTCGTGGGGGCTACAGGATGCTTACACAAACGCCCAGTCGCTGCTTGGAGGAGGAATATTTCTTACTATGTTGCTGGCCTCGTTTACACCGCTCCCGGACAAAATATTTATATACGCGGCGGGGATTCTAGGGGTGCCGTTTTGGCCCTACATTGTAGGCTTTATGATTGGACGTGGAGGCCGTATGGGAGTGGTGACGTATTTGGTATGGAAGTTCGGTGCGCCGGTGCTAGAAGTGGTCAACAAGTACTCTGTTCACACCGCACTCGGGGCTATCGCGATTCTGGTAGCATATGCTATGGTGCACTGGCACCTCGTGCCTTGGTTTTAGGGGGTATCCGCCCTTGTAGTTCAATGGATAGAACAACGGACTTCTAAGCCGTGAATGTAGGTTCGATTCCTACCGGGGGCACACGTGACAGAAAAAGCAAATTGATTTGCTTTTTCGCGTACACGTGTGAGGCACAGCGATGTTTTGCACTTGCAAAACCGCGAGCCGGGGTCGCGAGCAAATTTTCTGACGAGAAAATTTGACTTGTGACTGGTAGATCATGCGCGATTAGCTCAGTTGGTAGAGCACCCCGTTTACACCGGGATGGTCGCAGGTTCGAGTCCTGCATCGCGCACCGAAGACAAAAAACCTCCACGACTGGAGGTTTTTTGTCTTCGGTGCGAGCCGGAGCGTTGCCGTGCAATGGCACGGCCGCGAGGCAGGGTCGTGCGGCAATTTGTGCGACGGCGCAAATTGAACGCCTGACCACAAGGACTTTTATGTGTTAAGTATTAGGGATATGGAAGAGGTCAAGATCATATACGAAGACGACACTATAGTGGTCGTGGATAAGCCTGCGGGCATGATTGTGTACCCAGACGGCAAACACGACTATCCGGCACTGAGTGTTTGGTTGGAGGAAAAGTATGGCAAAGACAACTTCCACTTTGTGCACCGCATCGATAGAGAGACCACGGGCGTGTTGGTGGTGGCCAAGACCGAACGCATGCACGCGTATTTAAAAAAGCAGTTTCAGGACCGCGAGATTAAAAAGATATACCGTGCGTTTGTGCACGGCGCGCTTAAAGAAGAGCGCGGACAAATCGAGCGCCCAATAGGCTCTGCTCGCGGGGGTCGCGGGCCCCGCTCAGCGACGCGCCCGCACGGCGTACAGCGTGAGGCGTCAACGACGTGGAAGCGTCTGAAGAACGGCGCAGGAGTGGCATATATAGAAGCATTCCCCAAGACCGGCCGCACCCACCAGATACGCGTACACTGCGCGGCTATCCAGCATCCGATTGTGATGGACCAACTGTACGGTCCGGGGCGCGCAGAGACGCTCGGGTTTAAGCGTCTCGCACTCCACGCGCTTTCTATCACCGTCATGCTCCCTGGCAGCAAAGAGAAGACGTTTAAAGCTCCGTTACCCGCAGACTTTCTTGCGGCAGAAAAAAAGTTGACCAACGAGTAGCTTACAGGCCTCGCCCTTTTATTTTTAGCCCCCGTGTGTTACAGTCTCCAGCGTTACAAAGCATATGAAATCGTCTGTTATTATCTCGCCGGTAGACATGGCCAAGCGCGCCGAACTCGGACTGAAGTCTGGGGACGTTGTGCGTGTCTGGCAGAACATTGTGGAGCTTAAAACTGCCAAGCAGGCCAACAAAAAAGAGGTGACCACCAAGAACGTCCGCAAGCAGGCATTCGAGGGGACCATCCTCGCGGTCAAGCACGGTAAGGAGGCCGGAGCTATGTTTACGGTACGCAAAGTCGCTTCGGGTGTCGGGGTAGAAAAAATCTTCCCGCTCTACTCGCCGATGATTGATGAAATCGAGGTGCTCCGCCGCACGCGCACGCGCCGCGCCAAGCTCTACTTCATCCGCCGCAAGGCCGCCCACGATGTAAAGCGCGCTATGCGCCGCAGCATCACCGTCGACCAGCGCGGCAAGAGCACCGACACAAAAGCCGCAACTCCCGAGGTAGAGACTTCTCAAAAAGAGGAAGTTGCCGCAGCAGAATAATTTAAATTGAGACGAACGAAAACCGGAGCAAAAACTCCGGTTTTCTTCTGTTAATAACTGGTAGACGCTATTACCTTGAGGTTTGATATAATTACCAGATGGGGAAGAGGGGTCCAAAACCGAAGGGAAAGGTAAAGATCGAATGGTCGCCCGACTTTGCTTATGCTATTGGGCTGTTAGTCACCGATGGAAATCTTTCTCCTGACGGTAGACATATTAACTTTACTTCTAAAGATGTTGAATTAATCAGATTGTATCAAAAAGCTTTGGGAATAAGTGTTCATGTCGGAAAAAAGTCGAGCGGATCTCAAAAAGAAAAGATTTACTCAGTGGTGCAATTTGGGGATATTTTGTTTTACAAATTTTTGTTGAGTATAGGACTGATGCCAAATAAATCTAAAATAATGGGGCGTATAGAAATACCAAACGAACTGTTTTTTGACTTTTTACGCGGCTCGTTCGACGGTGACGGGTGCACGTACTCTTATTGGGACCCTCGTTGGAAATCAAGCTTTATGTTCTATACAAACTTTGTTTCTGCTAGCAAAGAGCACATTTTTTGGTTACAGAATGAAATTTTTTCAAGACTTAAAA
>CALREG010000015.1 GCA_943355135.1 Candidatus Nomurabacteria bacterium
GCGGCTGGCACAAGCGCACCAAAATCCCCGCCGAAGAGTCGCGCCGGGGCTCATTTGTAACACTCCGCTACACCACCGAGCAGCAGCTAAGGGAGCTTTTGCGTACACTTATGCGGAAGTCTTCTTCCGCGCAAAGGGGCGACACTAAATTGGTTGCCGACGCGCACACCTCGGCCGCCGATCTCAAACGCCGCAACGCGCTTGGGATACAGCCGCTCGCTCCCCTGCGTCGGCAGATATATGGTATTGAGTCGCTCGAGGATATGCTCAAAGTCGTAGCCGACTTCCACTCGCGCGGCATCCCGTCGCTGTGGGGCGCTTTTGTGGACCAAGATTCCAAAAACAGCACCCGCTACATGCTGCACTTGTGGCAGGGCGGGCTCTCGCTCCCCGACCGCGACTATTACTTGCTCGATAAGGACGAGCAAAAGCGCGTGCGCGACGCTTACCAATTACACATCGCGCGTATTTTAAAACTCGCCAAGTTTTCTTCTGCACAAGTCGCACACACCAAAGAAGTGGTGATGCGCATAGAGACTGCTCTTGCAAGGGAGTTCATGAAAAAGGAGGACACCCGCGACCCCGAAAAGATTTATCACAAGGTCTCTGTTGCGCAGCTCTCAAAAATCGCCCCGGCTGTTCCGTGGAAAGAATATTTCAAGAAGACCGGTGTTTCTACCAAAGAGTTTATTGTCGGCCAGCCCAAGTTTTTTGCGGCGCTCTCCCACATGCTCACCACCACCTCAATTGAGGACTGGAAGACCTATATGGAGTGGCACCTTATCAACGGCTCTGCCTCGGCGCTCTCTGACGCGTTTGTAAAGGCCAACTTTGAGTTTTATAAAGTACTGACCGGCCAGAAGAAGTTGAAGCAGCCGTGGCGCCGCGCGCTTGGAGCAGTCAGCGGTATGGTCGGCGAGTCGCTCGGTAAGCTCTATGTCGCAAAGCACTTCCCCGAAAGTTCAAAGCGCACCATGGACACACTCGTCAGCGACCTCTTTGAGGTCTTTGCTGGCCGTATCAAAGAGCTCGACTGGATGAGCGACCCGACCAAAAAGAAAGCCCTTATAAAACTGCGCGCCATGAAGCGCAAAATCGGCTATCCAAGCAAGTGGAAGGGCTACAAAGGTCTACAAATAAATTCCAAAGATTTCTTTGGCACCTTGCTGCGCGTCGGCGAGTACGAGCACAAGCGCGACATGAAGAAGCTCCACGGACCAATAGACCGCACCGAGTGGTTTATGTATCCGCAGACGGTCAACGCGTACTTTGCCCCGAATCTCAACGAAATAGTCTTCCCCGCCGCAATATTGCAGTGGCCGTTTTTTGATCCATCCGTCGACATGGCGGTCAACTACGCGGGCATCGGCGCGGTCATCGGACACGAGATAACCCACGGCTTCGATGACCAAGGCGCAAAGTTTGATGCCAACGGCAACCTAAAGGGCTGGTGGACATCTGCCGACAAAAAGCGCTTTGAGAAGAAGAGCAAAGTATTTGTCTCGCAGGCCAATAAGGTAGAGGTAGAAAAGGGCGTATTTATCAACGGACAACTCACGTTGGGAGAGAACATGGCCGACATGGGTGGCGTTGTGATTGCTTACGAAGCCTATCAAAAACACCTCGCCAAACATGGACGCGAGACGGTTGCCGGGCTCTCGCCGGAAGAGCGCTTCTTTTTAGGCTATGCCCAGATGGAACAGGAGGCTGCGCGCCCTGAGTTTAGAAAGCTTGCTGCACTCACCGACCCGCATGCCGACCATATCTGGCGCATCAACGGCCCGCTCTCAAACTTTGAGCCGTTCTACAAAACCTTTGGTCTCAAAAAAGGCGACAAGCTCTACCGCGACAAAAATTCCCGCGCCAATGTTTGGTAATACCGAGGTTGAACCTCGGTACACCAACCTCGGTACACCACCTACACCACTACTACACGACCGTGTGACAGTGGTGTATGGGGGGTTATAACCAATCTATTTCTTCTAGACCTTGTTTTTTGAGGTAGGCGTTAGTTTTGCTAAACGGTTTGCTGCCGAAGAAGCCGCTGTAGGCGGAAAAGGGTGATGGGTGGGGCGACTCGATAACTAGGTGTTTTGTACGGTCGATGTGTGCGCCTTTGGCTTTGGCATAATTGCCCCAAAGGATAAAGACCAGATGTTCGCGCTCCTCAGAGAGTGTTTTGATTGCCGCATCCGTAAATTCCTCCCACCCCTTACCCTGATGCGAGCCAGCGGTACGAGCACGTACCGTGAGCGTTGCGTTTAAAAGGAGCACCCCCTGCTTGGCCCAGCGCTCCAAATCCCCTGTTTTATGTTTGACCGGTCCTGTATCCTGCTCGATCTCTTTAAAAATATTTTGTAGCGACGGCGGCAGGGCAACCCCCTCGCCCACCGCAAAACACAGTCCGTTTGCTTGGCCGACTCCGTGATAGGGGTCTTGACCGAGTATCACCACTTTGACCTTATTAAAGGGAGTGAGATCAAAAGCTCTAAAAATATTTTTTGGTGGCGGATATACCGCACCCTTTTTGTACTCGTCTTTTACAAACGAAGTAAGCTTTGCAAAATAGTCCTTGCCAAACTCCTCTTGCAAGGCCTCCTTCCAGCTGGGCTCAATCTTGACCTCCATGGTGTCAGTATAAAGAAAAAACCGCCGCGGTGAAGCGGCGGTCTACTTTCAAGTTTTTTCGTACCAAGCCAACGGCAAGATAAGAGCGCACACAGCCAAGAGCGACAGTAGAAGCGACATAGGCCAGACAGAGAAGACTTCAGCGGCTCGGGCCATTATTCCCTCCCTAGGAACTCTGAACACCATTGATAGTATAGCCTACCAACCCAGACCCGTCATGATTAAAGTTGAACTCTGCAACCACATAGTCACCCTGTAGCGTAATAGGGAGCCAATACTTGTCGTCTATCCACATCTTCTCAAACGGTATCGCCGATTGATCAAACCACTCCGGCGCCATCTCCTCGCTTTCGGTCGGCTCGCCCACCCACTCGCGAGCAAAAAATACATGGCAGTGGATATCCCAATCGGGCTTGCCTTCAAAATGAAAGGTGAGCTCTCCCACTTTTACCAAATCTTTTTCTTGTATCACAACCCCTATCTCCTCGTTCGCTTCGCGCACCGCAGCGACCTCTATCGTTTCTTCTTTACCCACCTTGCCACCAACACCGTTTAATTTGCCGACACCAAACCCGCGCTTCTTCATCGCGAGCAGTATCTCAGCACTATCGTCCTTGAGCAAAAATAAAAGGGTGTCCTGTCTCATTATCGTTTATACGCCTCTTCGAGCAATAGTTCTATTTTGCGCGACGGGCCGCCGCGATTGTAGTCGCCCACTGTGCCGTCGGAGCGCACCACACGGTGGCACGGGATCTTCGGGTCAAAGTTATGCGACATAATGGTGCCCACCGCGCGCGCGGCATTTTTGTTGCCCGCCTTGGCGGCCACCTGCTTGTAGGTCATTGTTTTGCCGGCTGGGATTTTGGCCACTACTGCGTACACCCGCTCAGAAAAGCTTCGACGTTTTGCCACCTTCTTTTTCTTCTTCTTTGTCATGCTTAGCAGGAATGGTAGCACTTTTAAGAGGTGCGACAACCTTACCCATGGCAATCAGTAGTGCCTTGCCCGCAGCCTCTCTATACCGACAATAATCACAGTCTGCACCCGCGGTCGGTATAGCATCGCTGTCCAAACAAGCCTTCAAATCAAGCAGGGTGGCCTCTACCCACTCTGTTGAGCCGGTGTAGGGCACGAGCGTCACCTCAAAGTCGAGCTTGCCATCAAATGCCTCGCGGTCCTTGCTAGCGTTGGCATAGACCCAGTAGCCAGTGTCGGACACCTCAAATCCATTCTGCCTAAAGAGCCACTGATATATTTCGAGCTGGCGCTTGTAGCCACGATGCCAGTCTTCGTCGAGCGACTCTATCTTGCCCGCTTTGCTGGTGGCTTTATAGTCGACAATAATCAGCTTGCCGTCTTTATCTACCCACACATCATCCACCCCACCACGCACCGTAAGCCCTGTTGGCTTGTGCGCGTGCTGGATACCGCGTCGTAGTGCATCGCGCCACTCATCCATACGCGGGTCATCAAAAGGTACGGCATCTACACCATACGCTGCCGCGAGCGGATGTTGAGTCCCGTTGGCACGGTGCACATCAAACTCTTTTTTAAGCAGTTCGTCCACCGCCGAGTTGAGATTAAAAGGAAATCCGGGCGGCCGCGCGACACCGAGCTTGTTGTCCACATAAAAACAGCGCGCGCACTCCATAAAGAGGTCGATTTTTGAGCGCGAGAGGCGCCACTTCGGCCCACCAAAGTTATAGTCGGGCTGGCGATTGGGCTTATAGTACTGGCTCATCCCGTTAGAAGCCCCGCTTCTAACGGGACTCATGCCATTCTAACTCAGGGTAGCGAGTTACCCTACTCTTGACCTTTGTAGCGGTCGCCAAATTTGATATGTAGTATGCGCTCTACGCGCGCCAAGACCGAAAAGATAAGTATGCCGAGCATGGTGGCGACCACTGCAAGCGCGGCATAGCCAAAACCCGCCGCGACACCTATCGCTGCCGCAACCCAAATACCCGACGCGGTGGTCAGCTCTACCGGATGGTCTCCGCGAAATACGGCCAGCCCCGAGCCTATAAAGCCGATACCGACAATCACAAAGCCCGCGAGTTGCAACGGCGACACCGCCGTAAATGTCGCGAACTGGATGCTTGCCAACACACCCTCTACGGTAAAGAGTGCTGAGCCGAGGCTCACCAACGCATAGGTGCGCATACCCGCATGCTTGCCCGCGAGCGAACGCTCAAGCCCAAACAACGCGCCCAATGCAGCCGCTATAACCAAGCGCCATACGACTTCAGAATCAAGTCCCATATGACGCTTATTGTAGCCTAGGTTTTTAGTTTGCCTTAAAAGTTACCCACTGCACGACGCCACCTTCAGAGAGGAATTGGTCATCCTTAAGAGAGAACTTACGGTCGCCGTTGTCCACCTGCTTTGCAACCAAGTATGACTTGCCTGCCGTAGTTGCGCGCAGTAGCTCTACCGTGCCCGTCTGCCGCTCAGGGAAGAAGAGTGCGGCACCAAGTGCGTTGCCCGGCTTGCCATTATTGTCCTCATATACAACCACCCAGGTCGGTGTTGTCACGATTGCCTTACTAATCGCAACCGAAGCACCTGCCGACTGCGGGCTCATGATAGAGAGTGCTGGATCAGACCCAAGAGCAGGTACGCTGCTGGTATCAACGCCAAGATTTGTATTGTCGCTAGCAGTGGTGGAAGTGTCAGTCTTGGTAGTATCAGACTCACTCACCGTACTCGAAGGAGCGCGGAATGCCGACCATCCCCACGCAATAAGCGCACCTGCCACAATGCCGGCCGCTACCATCCCAACATATTTTCCTGTGCTCGACGAACCACCTTCAGGCATCTTTACAGATGCTGCGGGCTTTGTTTGTGTGACCGACTTTTGTGCCGGAGTCTGTGCTGCTGGTGCCGACCACGAAAGTCCTCCCTGCTTCTGATTATTGTTGCCGTTGTTCTCTTGCATACGGTTCTTCTGTATTTAAAGATTTTTTATAAAATAGCCCCTGCCTGCCCTGAGGCAGACGTGCCACTATTCTATATCCTTGCCGGGTACGCACAAGGCTCCTACCTCTTCCAACACATGATCTGCCTTTTGTCCCGTAATGCCCGCAGAGGCTAGCGCACGGGTATCCGACCCAACTGCCTTACAGAGCACTATTTTTTGACCAAGCAGGGCTATCTTTTCGCGCCGATTAAGGGTGGTAAGTGCAGTTACCGGATACAACCCCGCCGCATCTATACGGTCCTGTAAAGTGCGCCCGGCAGGCTCCTCCCAACTGAGCAGCTCTACCCCCGCACACGCCGCATATTGCGCGGCCATGCTCGTAAATTTGGTATTAGTTGCAACCAATCCGCGCATGGGCTCGTGCAAGCCTTTTTGTTTGCGCAGTGCTTGAATGTCGTCGAGACGCGCCTTAACGTACAGTACTGTTTTTAAATCGGTCTTAAAGCCCGCAGCATTGTGAAATTTTGCTTCGACATACGTAATAGTGCCGCCCTTATGTATGACGACATCAACCTCGTGTTCAACGCAGGCGCCTTGAATAATCTGATCAATTTGTGTTTGCGCGCCTTCGGCACGGAAGAGTTCGGAGAGATATGCCTCAAACGGAAAGCCCGACGGGCCAAATTCCAATATCGCGCGTTTGAGACTGTAGCGCGCCGCAGATCCTCGACGCGCCTCACGCAACTTACTAAACGCGTGTCGGTATATCTCAGCCGTGGATATGCCATTGTAGAGTCCACCTTCGATAGCATGTGCAATATCCTGAGCGAGTCCGTGTTCGGCACCCGCTCGCATAAGCGAAGAAATGAGTTTTTCAGGATTAAAAGGCTCCTGTGTTCCGTCAGCTTTTGCGATGAGTATCGCCATACCTAGAGCCTAGTATAACACCGCCGCCCAAACATCTTGCGTTGTCATAGAGCACAAGTGACTGTCCTTCGGGGACAAAATGCGGCTCAAGTAGCGTAACTGTATTTTTTTCTATATCCAGCCTCGCTGGAATAAGTTTTTGGCGATAGCGGAAGCGCGCCATATATTCGCCACTTGCTACATCGCCTATCCAATTAATATCGCTCAAAGTGAGCTGTGTTTCAGTCGCCGTTGTCGGAAACCGCTCGGTCGAAACAGTAATAGTGTTATTGGAAATATCTTTTGCCATCACAAAATGTGGCTGAGTGTTGGGAGTTTGGTCAGACAACACAAACCCATGACGCTGACCCATGGTGTAGGCGGCGGCACCTTCGTGTCGGCCTATAACTTGACCATCTACACTAAGCACATCGCCAGACACGAGTGAGAGTTCCTGATGCAGCATGTCATCCATAGACACTGGCCCTAAAAAGCAAAGCCCTTGGCTGTCGGGGCGCGCCGAGTTCGGCAAGCCAAACTTTTGTGCAAGTGCGCGCACATCGGGCTTAGTCAGACTTCCGATGGGAAACATTGTTCGCCGAAGTTTTGTTTCAGGCACCGCCCACAAAAAGTAGGACTGGTCTTTGCCAGAATCTATCCCCATCAGAAGCGAAACCTGTTCAGAAAAATGGTCTGGTTGAGGCGAAGCCGACCCGAGGACCTTTTTCTGGGCAGGTTTTGCTGGCGATATTCTTGCATAGTGGCCGGTCGCAACATACTCAGCACCTTGCTCTATACACCAATCAAAAAAGAGTCCGAACTTTATTTCGCGATTACACAGAGCGTCGGGGTTTGGCGTGCGACCTTGTGCAAACTCTGCGACCGAGGTTTCAAACACCCTCTTTTTATATTCTTCGGATAAATCAATCGACAAAAACGGGATGCGGAGGTGCGCGGCAACACGCATGGCATCAATCTTATCCACCCCCGCGGTGCAGGGGTAGCCGTCCAACGCGATGCGTATAAAAACGCCCGTCACCTCATAGCCTTGGCTCTGTAGCAAAGCAGCCGAGACGGCCGAGTCCACCCCGCCGGAGAGCCCGACGAAAACTCGTCTCTTAGTCGATATACTTCCTTTTATTGGCCAAATGCTGCTCATAGGTCACAGCATAATGGAAATTTCCCTGCCTGTCAGATAGGAAGAAAATATAATTATTTTTTGTCGGGGTTGCGGCGGCCAAAACTGAGTCGAGCCCCGGATTGCCAATCGGCCCTGGCGGCAGCCCTTTGTTGGTGTAGGTATTGTATGGATGGTCGGTTTTAAGGTCGGTCAAGGTCACCTCAAACGTATTGCGACCCAAGTAGTACGGAAAGGTCGCGTCGGTCTGTAGCGGCATCCCGATTTGTATGCGATGCCACAGCACGCCCGCTATCATCTGGCGGTCGGCGGTTTTGTTGGCCTCCTTTTCAAGAATCGAGGCCATAATCAAAATTTCCTCAAGCGAGCGGCTCGAAGCGGTGATTGCTTTCTGCGCCTTGAGCATGCGCACGCGGAAGTTGTTATCAAAGATACTCAAAATAGCCTCGGTCGATTGCCCAGGGCGGAAGAAGTAGGTGTCGGGGAACATATACCCTTCTCGAGCCCGTGCCATAAATTGCGCATAGTTGAATTCGGGCACCTTTTCGAGCAACATTCTGGCGATGTCTTTTGTGGTAGAGCCTTCGGGGATAGTGATACGCACCGCGGTTGTTTCAAAATCGCCGCCCAAAATTCGCATCGCTACCCACACCAAGTTGTCTTTGCGCGAAAAGTAGTACACGCCGGCCTGTATACGATGATCATCACCCAAGGCGCGCACCGTCCACTCAAACAAGAACGCGTTGCTGATCACAGCCTGGTCTTCAAATCGAGCCGCGATGGCTTTAACCGACATACCTTCCTCGACCTTGACGTACGCTCCGGTAGGAAACGAGACTGGCGGAGCCAAAAAAATAACGTACGCAAAAAACAGCAAGCCCGCCCACGCCACCAGGTTTATGCCTATTTTTTCAAACAGATCGCGCTCTTTATACCAAAGCGCGATTTTGTGGGCAGTAGGAAAGTGTTTATGAGACCAATGCATACCTATTGAGGAAGATTAGACGGCGCAGGCGCGCGGCGGCTCGGCACGCGCTGTAGGGCCGGCGTTTTGACGTCTGAGTTGGGGAAGTGCCACAAGGTGGCGATCTCTTCAGTAGTCATACATACCTCCTTCTGATCATACGGCACATAAAAGTAGGCGCGGTGTTTGTACCAAAAAAAGAGTTTCTTACTTATCATGGTCGCACGGATTCCAGCCCAGTCCTGCCACGGATAATCAAAAATAGCCTTGCCGCGCGTAACACCTAAGCGATTACTGTTCTCACCACGAAAGGGGGTCCACAACTGTACTAGGTTGTTGATGCGAGTAAGGTCAAAAGTTGCCGTCTTTTTGACGATGTACATAGCACGAAAGCCGCAATCGAACACTTGCTTATTGAGCGAGCGCTCAATCGCCTCCACACGGTCGCGCTCGCCCTTGTTCATCTGTCCCGGCCCGCGCTCGGCAGCGCGCGCTTGCCCAGCCTCGTCTTTTATAAAGCTTTGCGCACGAGTAATCGCGTTTTCGGTAATTTTTTTTATCTGTGCCTCAGCATCCTTCTTCCAATGGTCTCCGGTATAAAAGCCGTACCACTCATCTTTTTTGCGTGCCTTCATCACAATCTGTATCCACAAATACTCATCAGGTTTGATAGTCGAAAGTAGCTCAAAAATGTTGGTCAGCGGGTCAACCGTCACCTCAGGAGTGTCGGTGTCCTTATCCATCAAGTAGTCAGTGTAGGTGCGTATAGGAAGTGCTTCGGCATAATCACCGCTTTTGGCGTACTCAGTACCCCACAGGTCGTAGTCATTTGAGTTGTACGGGACTTCGTCTACATAATCTTTTACCTCGGTTATTTTTGCTTCGGGGAACTGCCCATACAGTCTGGCCTCGGCGGCCTCCTTCCATGTTTTGCGCAGGTGTATATAAAACCCAATGCGACCCTCGTTGCTGACCAACTCGAGCGTCGTAATAGCACGATACTGTCCCTTCCAGATTCGTTGCAAAAAAGTGGTCTCTCCCCCGTTATTCCAGAGACCTATCAAAAACAGCTCCATGGCGAGCGGTGACTTGCTTACCTCGGCGGGCAACTCGATATGTAAGAGCGTCATCGGCGTCTTAAACCAAAACGCGTAGCGCAAATAGTGTATCCATATCTTCCAAAAAATAACGGCGAGCATAAACGGAAGCCAGACGGGCGAGAGTGCCACGATTGCTGTAAATACCACCAACACCGCGGCAGGATCGACCGTGAGCGCCGTAATAAAAAACAAGAGTGCTCCCGCGCCTGCGACCACGGCTGTTTCTATATGCCAGCCATCAAGCCAGGCGTTGGCATGATGCGCAGTGTCGTGCAGGAACATATGCCATATATTGTACGATATACCCCGTTAGATAGTAACTACTATATCTGCGTACAACTCGGGATAAGTTATCTAACGGGGTATACTTAAGGCACATACCAACGCTGACTATGGAAAACTTTGTATTACAGCTCGTACAACATCCCGTAATTTCTGCAGGATATGTCCTGAGCATTGTGGGTGCTGCCGGTGCATTGCTTTTTTTTGCAGGATTCTTCGGCTCGATCAAACACCTCTTTACCTACAGCGAAAGCGCCGACCATATGGATCACGCGCGCACCCGCGCACTATGGGGGCTCTACTTGTCCATGGCCGCGCTCGGCATATGGGAGCTCATCAGAATGCTGATGGGCGAAGTGGATCCTTCTTCCACCTTAATACTGGCAGTCATACTACTCTCCCCTATATGGATACCGCTACTCAAGGGCTTGTTTACAAAAAGCGACGGACATTAAAAAATCGCCCTTCGGGGCGATTTTTTACTTTACGAGCGTAAACTTTCCGTCTTTGCCGCGTTTGAAATATTTTTGATTCTGGAGGTTGACCACGATAGTCCCCGCTTTGACATGGCGCTCTTTGAGCACCTTTTCAATAATCTGGTCTTTTGTAAGCGGACCGTTCTTGCGGAGCACCTCGCGGACAACGTCGCGCACGACGCCCTGCGTGTAGCCCCACTCGCGTAGCGCGTACATGCCGCGACCAACCAGTACAAAGCGCGGGTCCTTAATCAGTTCGTTGTGGGTGGTGGCAATGTGCGCCTTGCGGTCGAACATCTTTTCAATCAAGGTAGCAACTTCGCGGAAGTGCAGCGGCGAGCCGTGCTTTTTGACCGCCAAGTATGCAAAGTCGCGCACGCCCTTGGTCTTTACGTTCTGCGAGCTTGCCTGTCCCCACTCACCGAGCGGGTTCTTGCCTATCGATTTTGAAATAGTGAGCCAGCGGCGCAGCACCTCGCTGTTGCGATGTTTGTCGTTGATGTTCTGAAGCTCCTTAAGGAAGCGATCGATCATCTCACCCTCCGGTATAAGATCTTCGTCAGAAAGGCCAGAGTAGAGCGACTTGAGTGCTCCTTCCACTTTAGTGGCAAGCTCATGGTCGACATACCAGCAGCGGTTGACCTCATCGTCTTCTTTACGATATTTAAACGGGTCGCCGAGCACCAACAGGAAGTAGATATGATTCTGCATCGACTTGTCCTTGGTCATAAAGTTGAGCAGGTCGTCCTCGCAGACAACACCACCGAGACCGTCGATGATGCGCTCGAGCTCCTCGAAAGCACCCTCAGCCTGTGCAAAGGCGGGCGACTTCTTAAGTGCCGCGAGGGCGTGGTTTTCTATCTGACGGACGCGCTCGCGGGTGATACCGTAGCGCTTGCCGATAGCCTCGAGGGTTACGCGCTCAGGAGAGGTACCAAGGCCAAAACGAGACTCAAGCACGATGCGAGAACGCTCGGGCAAAGCCACCATGAGCTTTTTGACTATTGCCTTGGGTTTAAACCCCGTCTTATCTACCGCTTGTGTAGCCATGTGTGTTATTGTATATCACGCCTAAATTTAAGAGTCAACCCGCCCCGACTAGGCTCCACGGACGACAAAATTGACTATCTTGCCCGGTATATAAACGGCTTTTTTCTCCCCTAGCTCGAGCCACTTCCCCGCAGTTATGCGGGCTGCCGCAAGCGCCTCTCCCTCTGGAGTACCCACTGCAAGCTCTATTTTGCCCCGCACTTTGCCGTTGACCTGTACTACCACCGTGCTGGTTGCACCGGCGAGTTTCGAGGCATCAAACGAGGGCCATGTCCCCCAGTCGATAGGGTCAAGCTCGGCCTGCTCGGCGAGCTCGTTCGCCATGTGCGGCGCAAAAGGTGCGAGTAGCTGCAAAAATATTTTGTACGCGTCGCGCGACACACCAGCTTCCATTTCGTTGAGCAATATCATCAAGGCCGACACCGCGGTGTTCATTTTTAGGTTTTCAATATCCTCGCCGACTTTTTTGATGGTCTGATTAAGCAAAGTTTCCAGTTTTGGCGACAAGGGGGCATCGGTCGGCTCCAATTTCCACACCCGCTCCAAAAACCGCTGCGAGCCGGTCATGCTCTGAGTACTCCAAACCACCGGCTGGTCAAAGGGGCCTATAAACATCTCATACAATCGCAATGTGTCTGCACCAAAACGCTCCACGAGCTCGTCGGGGCTTACGGTATTGCCTTTGCTCTTGCTCATCTTCTCTCCGCCTTCAGCCAAAATAAGCCCATGGCTCGTGCGCTTGAGATACGGCTCGCTCGTCGGCACCATGCCGATATCAAACAAAAACTTGTGCCAAAAGCGCGAGTACAGCAAGTGGAGTGTGGTGTGCTCCATCCCACCGTTGTACCAATCAACTGGCGTCCAATACTTGAGCTTGTCCTGCGCGGCAAAGGCGGTGTCATTGCGCGGGTCGGCATAGCGCAAGTAGTACCAACTACTCCCTGCCCAATTAGGCATAACATCGGTCTCGCGTTTTGCGGGACCTTTGCACTGCGGACAAGTAGTGTTAACCCACTCGGCAATAGTGGCGAGTGGAGACTCTCCTGTGTCGGTGGGCTGGTACTTTTCTATTTGTGGAAGTTCAACAGGGAGCTGGTCTTCTGGTACTGGCACCCAACCACACTTAGCGCAATTAATCATCGGGATAGGCTCGCCCCAGTAGCGCTGGCGGCTAAAGACCCAGTCACGGAGTTTGAAGTTTGTGACCCACGTACCCACCACTTTTTTGGTAATCTCTTTTGGATCTTCAAGCTCTATCTCTCGGATTGGCAGGTTATATTTTTCTGCAAATTCGCGGTCGCGCTCATCATGCGCAGGGACAGCCATAATAGCGCCCGTGCCGTAACCACCCAGCACGTAGTCGGCCACATACAGGGGTATTTCTTCTTTATTGGCGGGGTTGATAGCTTTTACTCCCTGCAATTCGACACCGGTCTTTTCTTTATCCAAAGCACCACGCTCGATATCCGATTTTTTCTTCGCCGCTTGCACATAGCTTTCTACTTCAGCTTTATTTTCAATTGAAAGTTGGGCAATAAGTGGATGTTCGGGAGCAAGCACCATATACGTCGCACCAAAAAGGGTATCTGGTCGCGTTGTAAATACTTTCACATCAAGGTTCGACCTTGATATTTTGAACGTAATTTCTGCGCCTTCGCTCGGCCCTATCCAATTGCGTTGACCTGCCTTGGCGGCCTCTATGTAGTCGACTGTTTCCAAATCATCATAGAGTCGCTGGGCATATTTGGTGATAGCGAGCATCCACTGCTCCTTCTCGCGCTTTTCTACCAACGTGCCACATCGCTCGCAGGCGCCATCGACCACCTCTTCGTTGGCAAGGCCAATTTTGTCCCTAGGGCACCAGTTGATAAGCGTTTTTGTTTTGTAAGCAAGACCTTTTTTAAAAAGTTGCAGAAATATCCATTGCGTCCATTTGTAGTACTTTGGGTCGGTGGTGTTGACCTCGCGGCTCCAATCAAACGACAGCCCCAAACTTTTGAGCTGGCGACGAAAGTTGTTGGTATTTTCTTCAGTGACGGCTTTTGGATGTTTGCCTGTTTTAAGCGCGTAGTTTTCGGTCGGGAGGCCAAACGCGTCCCACCCTATCGGGTACAAAACATTTTGTCCTTGCGCGCGGCGCTTGCGGGCGACAATGTCCATCGCGGTATAGCTACGGACGTGGCCCGTATGCAGGCCATCGCCGGATGGAAACGGAAACTCAACTAACAAATATTGTTTTGGTTTTATAGAAGAGTCATCCGCGCCAAAAGCTCCCGACTCTTCCCACCGCTCCTGCCACTTTTTTTCAATAGATTTGTGGTCGTACTTTTCTGCCATTGCATTGCTTAAAGTAACACAAAAATACCCGCCTTGTCAGCGGGTATTTTTATTTTTAGAAGGGTTTTGGATTGGTCGACGGATAGAGGTCGGGGTCGATGACACGCTCGAAGCAGGTCTGTCCTACACCGTGCTTCCAGCTGTTGTCCATGCCTCCGTAGCGTCCCATAGGCTCGGCATATGATGGGTCGGTGCCCATGCTCTGTGTCTCGAAGGTGGCGCACACCTCAAACGATGGGCGTGCCCCCGGAGCGTTGGTGGTGCGGTAGCCGTAGTCTTGTCCCGTCTGTGGGTCTTTAGGCACCATAAAGCCCTGTATAGGATCGTTGAGCTCGCTCAAAGAAGTTGGGAGTTTTTGTTTGGGTTGGTAGTAGCTGTAGACGATGTA
>CALREG010000016.1 GCA_943355135.1 Candidatus Nomurabacteria bacterium
CCGCTAGTACCCGTACGCTTATATACACAACAGCCTACGGCTTGGCAACGCGCCAGGTGCCGCCGAGACCCTCGCCACTAACATCACCTGGTTTGGTGTCGCTGGCGTAGTAGTAGAGCGGTGAGCCATTGTAGGTTACTTGCAAACTGCCGTCGGCCCGAGTGATGGTGCCGACTTTGCCAGTGAGACCAGCGGGCAGGTTGATGTCGTTAGCCGATGCAACCGTGTAAGGTGGCCAGGCAGCCTCGCAGGCTCCCGTGCAGCTCGAAGTGGTGGTGGTGTCGGTCGACTTGGTGTAGAGCGTCATACCATTGTAACCGCTGAGATAGGAGCCGAGTGTCGCGCTGGTGTTTTGACCCAAAATAAGGTTTTGTCCAACAGGCGTACCATCGCCTTGTGCGGTTGGTTGTGTGGCTTGTGTGTCATATGCGGGGGCACTCGGCGCCTGCGCCGTGCCGCTGTACCAATAAAATCCGCCGCCAACCACGACCACCGCAAGAACCGCCACTATCAAAAGTGTTATTTTATTCATATAGGAAAGGATACCATACCAAAAAACACCCCTCGCAAGGCAGCTCTGGGGAGAACTAACGAGGGGCTTTGTGCGTTTTATTGCAGCAATTTTTTGAGTACTGGCGCGATGCGCGCGGCGATTATTGCATAGCCCGCGTCGTTGGGGTGCACTTGGTCGGACATATACTGCTTCTCGCCCAACAAGCCATCGAGTACATCAGGGACATAGGCGGTGTGGTAGGTGTCGGCCAGTTTTTGAAACTCCTCGTCGAAGTGATCATTCAATAGCCCACCGCGCACGCCGAGCAGAATTACTACCGCTCCCCTGCTCTGGATATCTGCAATAATCTTGGCCAAGTTGGCAAACGTCTCTTCTTGCGGCACGCGCTTGAGGTAGTCGTTGCCACCGAGCAAGAGCAACACCACTTGCGGTTTGTATTTGTCGAGCTCATTGATGCGTGCGAGCCCTTGCGCGGTGGTATCGCCCGGGACGCCGAGGTTTATTATTGGCCGACCTATTGCTTGTGAGAGCAGGGGGACAAAACTTTTGCCCTCGCTCGCTCCTTGCCCATACACCAGCGAGTCGCCAAAGGCGATGACATCAGTCCCCGCCGAAGGGTAGTTTTTGATAGGTGCAGTAGGCAGCAAAAAATACGCGCCTATTGCTACAACGACAAAGAGTGTCCCTAAGACCAGCGCGCTTCTCCCCATGGTTAGGAGTGGTGGCCGTGAGAGTTGTGGCTAAAGAGATTTTTAAACTTGAGCTTGGCAACACCGAAGAGGTAGATTATTTCCAAAATACCGAGTGTGTTGACCACGAGCAAAATGAGGAACCACCAGTACTGCCCGCGGCGAGCCGCGTGCCAGAGTGCCAAACCCTTCCACGTAATGGCCCACAAGAGCGCCACGATGATAAACGGCGCGGCCAGCGCAAGGGCTATCAGCATCCATCCTTCGGGACCAAACGAACCCATGTGCCCCATAGGACCCCACGCTTGATAATTGTCGTTCCAGTTATGCATATACATACTTGTAATGGTAGCAAATGGCAGAATTTGCGCTACCCTTCTTTATTGCCCCGACGACTGACTGGCCGAGGAAGCGTAGAGCTTCCAGAGGTACGAAGCGACAATGATGGCCGCGATGATTGCAGAAAGACTAAAGACATAGTCGACAACGAGGAACGCTGTATAGTTGTCTGTACCAACGATACGACTAAGCCAGCCGTAGGGCAGCCTAAAAATCAGAACCCATGCCGCAGAAATAAATACCACCCACTCCCTCGTACTACGGCCGCGTAAAATATTGGGCAAAGAAACAAGGTACGAAACGCCCGCGCCAAACGCTAAAGACTTTATAACCTGCAGCACGGTAAAGAACACCATTTGCAGCGGAGTGGCCGGTGCAGGAGCGCCGAGTGACTGACTCACCAAAAATGCACCTGCCGCAGCAACGGCAGTGACTACAATGAGTACAATCTTTTTTGGCATATATCTAATAATAGCAGAGGTTATATCCTGCAGGTGGCCCGCAGGTCGGCGAGGTCTTCCTTCGTCGGCGTAGTGTTCTCGCTCTGGTTGAGCTCGTACATGATGGACTCGGGGTTAGTGTTGTGGTCGAGCCCGAGTGAGTGCCCCAGTTCGTGTGCCAGCACGCGCACCAGCTTGTCGGTATCGCTGTACTCGTAGATGTCTATCTTGGCCCCGAAGGCGTTCGCCGTGTAGAGTCCTTCTTCAAACTCCCTGCCAGCGCTTTTGTTGATGGTGTCTACGGTGGCGTTTACCCCTTCGGCGAGCTTATTGTACTGGGCGCTGAGCGTGTTGACCTCGCCAGCTTGCGCATTGAGCGCGAGTCGTTTGCTCTCGAGCGCCGCCGCCTCGGCCTCCAAGGCCGCTTTTTGCGATTGTAGAGCGGCATACTCTCCTTGCGGAGCACCGCCGCGTGCGTTCCAGTAGGCCACTACTTTGTTGTAGGCGGCGAGCGAGTCTGCATAGTGCACTTGTGCAGCAGCGTACCCTGCTTTGGCCTGCACGTAGCGCGTCTGAGCGGCGTTGTAGGCAGCTTTGACCGAGTCGGCGGTGCCTGAGGTTTGGTCTATCTTTTCTTTCAGTACATTATTTTTCTGCGTGGTGGCTTGACGCGAGTCGTACACCAAGTTGATGGGGAGCGAGCCGCCCTTTTGATACTCAAACAAGTTTGTGCCCGCCGCGTCCTCCCACCCCTTGGCGGCTTTGTTGAGCACCTCGAGCAGTTGTGCTTCTGATAGTTTAAAGCGCGGGTCGAGCGCACCCGCAGTGTAGCGGATAGGCAGGTGGCATGGCGTGCGTACATACAAATAGTAGCCGCCCGCGCCAACAAGCAACCCTAGCAGGAGCAAGTGCCGCACCACCGCAAATACTTTTGCCATTACCTATAGCATACCAAAACCGCCGTGCTTGAGGCGCGGCGGTTTTGTACAAATGTTGAGTAGCAATTAGTCGCGCTCCATACTGTAGAGAGCGAGGCGTCCGCCACCCACCATAAAGATAGCGAAGCAGGAAGCTGCGAGCATCAGCTCGAGCTCGTAGGAGCCGCGTGGGATGTTGACCAGCACGAGCGCCACGACCATTTGAATGCCCAGCAAAAGACCTGCCAAGCGCGGAGCTATGCCCAAAATAAGCATGAGGCCGCCGACTACCTCGAGCACCGCCACAAAGGTGGCTGCTCCAGCCGGAAGGCCGAGACCATGGAAGAAGTTCTCTGCGCCCGCAAGCGAGTTGAGCTTCATCCAACCATGATTAAGAAAAACGAGACCTGCTGCCACGCGGATGAGGAGCATACCCCATGCCTTGTGATACTTAAACTGCGTTACTTTATGGATCATATATGACCAATAACTATTAATACTGCCTTAGGCAGGCTTGGCTTTAGTATAAACCCTATTTTAGCTGCAAGCTGCGGCGGATACCGTCAAATGCGGCAAGTAGTGCTGTGCGGTCAAACTCGCGGACCACTCCTGCAGGGAAGTTGCTGATGTTGGCAGAGTGGATAAAGTAGCGCACTGCTGTACAAGGATTGGATGTTGTAAGCGCGTACACCGTCTCTTCGTAGAAGTTGCCCGCTCCCGCGCTACTGGTGGTCGCGAGCGAGTAGTCTACTCCCCCCTCGGTGATACTTGAGGCGGTGACATTTGCGGGGATAAATATATCGGCGGTGCAACGCTTGGCATTGGGGAGTTGCTCGATGCGCACGCCCGTGTCGGAGGCGGAAAGGTTGGTGCCGGTTGCCACCTCGGAAGCAATAGTCATCGAGACACCGTGGATAAGCTTTTTAGGACCAAATTGGTCGTACGCATAGTCGGTGTTGAGTGTATAGCCGGACGGAAATTGCACCTCATAGGTGCTGGTAGCAAAGCCCTGGCCTGTAAGCACTTCATTGGGCACCACCACAACCGGCGCGGGCTTAGGCGCAAAAAGATTTATAAGCTGTGTGCGATATACAATCCCAACACCTACCACAATGAGAACAAGTACGAACAATATAGATGCGATAGTTCCTTTAGACATTTTTTTTGAGCGGCATATTCATCAGCGCGAGCGCAAAGGTCAGGCACGCTATCGAGACATCGCGGAAGAGGACATCAAACTGAAACAGGTTGAAGACCACTATCCCCAAGAGCATGGCGGTTGCGGCGAGCGCGGGGAGGAATATTTTGTAGCCCGAAAGGAGCCACAGGCCGATGATAATTTCTACTACGCCAAAAGCGTGGAGGAGCACCATGTCCGGCACGTAGCCTTGCAAGAAGCTCGGGAAATAGCCAAACCACGTGTATGGGTCGCCGAAGAAGGCCGAGAGCGGTGGATACAGGAACGCGAGCGCCGCTCCTACGCGAAGTACGAGGTACGCGGTGCGTGCTTGGTGTGTGATAGGCATGTCGCTATTGTACAACAATCATACCCCCCAGCTGGGCGGCGGCGTGATTGTGATAGTCGAACGAACCTGTCTTGCCAAACGTAAAGCTGTATGAGGAGCCGGTGCCGCACTGGTCGAAAGGCTTTGCGCCACTGTAGCCTGAGGCGCAGTGGGTGGAGCGGCTGCTGCTGTCGTAACCCTCGTGACCAGGATGTTCGTCGGAAGCTACCCACATATTGCTGGCACCTTGGGCAACAAAGTTGACCGTGTCGCCCTTTTTGATAGTGATAGTCGAGGGGCTGAAGGAGTCGCCGTTGTAGGTGACGGTTACGGTTTTTGCCGCAGGTGCTGCAGGTGTTGCGGGCGCTGCGGGAGTAGTAGCTGCAGGGGTTGTTACGGTAGGAGTTGTGGCCGTTACACCCGCTGACGCAGACGCTCCGGCGCCAGAAGTGGTGTTGGTATTTGTATTCGAAGCAGAAGCAGTGGTGTCAGTAGTAGGAGCAGAATTGGTATCTGTTGTAGTGGGCTCGGTGGTCGTTGTGGTGTCAGTAACTACTGGAGTTACAGCAGTTTGGCTCGAGGTGTACCACCACGCGCCTCCTGCAATAACAACGACGACTGCGGCTACGGCTACCCAACCAGTTGATGTCATAAATATAAATTACATTAACCTCTAATTTCTTAGAGGCTAGTATAGCACAGTGCCTTTGTAGGCAAGGAGGCTACTTTTTGTGGCCAAACATGCAGCGCAAACAGACCGCTTGCCCCGGGCGGGTCTTGATATAGCGGTTGCCGCACGCACAAAGCAGGACCTGGGTTTTGCCCGGTTTGACGATCCAGTGGCCGTCTTGCTGAAACTGCTTAGGCGGCCCTTTGAGCTTAGGGACATGGATGGGCTTTTTAGTTGTGGAATTGTTGTTTGCCATATATTTTATGCCCCGATGAAGGTCAGTGCCTTACCGCGCTTGCCTGCCCGGCCGGTGCGGCCGATGCGGTGCACGTAGTCCTCTTGTGTGTTGGGGAGGTCGTAGTTGATGACGTGCGAGACGCCGTTGATGTCGAGCCCGCGGGCGGCGACGTCGGTGGCGCAGAGCACCTGCACGTGGTCGCGTTTAAACAGGTCGAGCGCGCGCTGGCGCTTGCCCTGCGTTTTGTTGCCGTGGATAGACTCCGACTTGATACCGCGCTGGGTGAGGTTTTTAGAAAGGCGCTCTACCCCGTGTTTGGTGCGACCGAAGATGAGCACCTTGCTGAAGCCCGGCGTAATAAGCAGGTCGTGGAGTACATCGAGCTTGTCCTTACCCGACGGGATGCGCACGATGTCTTGGTCGATGTTAGCAGAGGTCTCCTGTGTTTTGACTGAGATGCGCACCGGGTCGCGGAGGAACTCACCGATAAGGCGCTCGATTTCGGGACTGAGTGTCGCCGAGAAGAAGAGCGTATGGCGCGGAGTCGGCAAGAGGCTGAGGATCTTGCGCATGTCCTGAATGAAGCCCATGTCCAGCATGCGGTCGGCCTCGTCGAGTACGGCGGTGTTGAAGTCGCCGAGGTTGAGCGAACGGCGCTCGAGCAGGTCTTTGAGGCGCCCCGGCGTACCGATGACGATAGCTGGCTTGCGGCGCAGCTCGGACATTTGGGGGTTGATGTTGGCGCCACCGACACACACGGTGCCGTAAATACCAAGACCTTTGGCAAATCCCTTAAGCTCGTCGTTGATTTGAAGTGCGAGCTCGCGGGTTGGGACCATAATGAGTACGCGCTGGCCTTTGACGGTCAAAATTTTGTTGACGAGCGGAATGAGAAACGCGGCGGTCTTGCCGGTGCCGGTGTTGGCGATGCCAACTACATCTTCGCCGCGCAGTACATGCGGGATAGCGCGGTCCTGAATCGGGGTCGGGGTCGTGTAGCCTTTTTCTATAATGTTTTGTTTAAGGCGCGAGTCGACGAGGAAGTCGGCAAACTTATGCTCGGGGGTGAATACGGAAACCTCTTCGGTGATGACGGCCTTGTTGATGAACTTGGAGATATCAGAAAACGGCGCAGGCTGATTGCGCTTGAAGTTGGGACGACCGCCGCGGCTGTTGAAGGCCTGCTTGCGGAAATGGGGTTTGCCACCCGCAGACGAGGGCTTGGCACCACTATAAGGGCGCGTTTTAGACGAGAACCGCGAGGGTCCTTTATTGAAGCGATTGACAGGCATTGAGAAACTATTGTATCAAACTATACCTTTTTTGTCAACTGGGCAGTAGAGAAGTCTCCTCCTCCGGAGAGATAAACACGACCCCAACTCCTCCGTAGAAGACTTCTCTGCTGCCCATATTGGGCTTACTTTAGTACGTCCCAAATAGCGGGGTCCTCTCCCCCATCGAACTTAAAGACAGCGACGCCACGGATACCAAGCTTTTTGGCCAAGTCGATTTTTTGTTTGATTGCTACTGCATCGCTCCACCACAAAACATTAAAGCTCGCCCGCGCGAGCACCACCGCCGCCGGAGTGGTGGTCTGCAGAGGTGCGGGTATTGGCGTTACGTCAGAGAGTTGCTGGTCAGCTTTGGGCGGCGGGGGCAGCTGAATCTGCGGCACGTACGAGAAGCTCAGCTCGCCAGCGGAGTTGCGCTGAATTTTTGCATTTATTTGTGTAGCAAGCTCGGTAGCATAGCGCGGATTAAACGCCCACAACTGGCGGTAGTTGTAGCCGCTTTGCGAAAGCGGACTCACCTCCCACTCGTAGCCATAGGTAGCGGCGCCTATCACAATTTTATGTTTAGGGATGGTTTGCATCGCCATGCGAATTGCTTTCTCCACCCACTTTACATCGGCGACTGGTATGTACGGCGTGCTCTTGGCGGCCGCATTGAGCACTTGGTCTATGCTCTGCTGATCGTAGGTCATAAAGCGGACACGGTCGCAGTATTTGTTGATTTGCACCCAATCATTGGCGTACACACCGGCATCTTTGGGCACCGTACCCGTGTAGCGATCTTTGAGCGGCGTGCGCGACTCGATGGTGCACATCACCCACTTTTTGCCCATGCGCTGGTAGAGCCCTTTTAAAAAGAGTGAGAAGTACTGCTTGTCCTCGGCGAGCTTGCCCTCGAAGTCTATGTCGATGCCATCGAACCCTTCGTTGAACACAAGCGCGGTGATGTCGTCTTCGAGCTGTATGCGAGACTTGGAGTCGCTCAAAATACGATGGATGGCTTCGGTGTCCGACCACATCACAGTCGGTATGACGCGCACTTTTTTCTGTCTGGCGGCGACAAATAGGCTCTTCCACGGTTCTTCGTTTACCCCCATCGCGTCCATGACCGTGCCATCGTCTTGCACGATATAGCCAAACGGGTTGATTTCGGTCAATTGCGAAAGGTGCGGCAGAACATCGGCGGTCGAGGATGCCTCGCGCCAGTACGGCAGCCAGCCGGAGTACTCCAACTTGGTGGCGGCCTGTGCAGCCGAAGGAGCGGCGGACAAAAAGAGTAGTGCAATTAAAAGTAGCTTGCGCATATTAGGAAAGTGAGTGGGCTGCCAAACCGATGAGCAGTATCCCGATAGTATTAAACACAAATGAAATTACAAGGAAGCGGCTCGTAGACAGTTTGGCTACCCCAAGGAGCGCGAGTCCCATCTCATCGGGCAAAGGCGAAGCAATAATCAGCCCACCGACAAACGGCAGCAGCCAGCGGAAGGCCTTGCGATGAAATATTTTAAAGAAGCGTGGCGTCCCTGTGCGCGCCAAAAGATAGCCGATGTCATCACCGAGGCGATCGCGTACGAACGCAAAGATGAGATAGTCCCCCACCATGGCGCCGACGCCACCGACGAGCGCCACCAGCACGGGGTTGCCGTGGAACGTGAGCACACCGAGCACGGCGATGGCCGGTGCAGTGGTCATGACTGAGGTAAAGAACAGACCCGCAACGAGGCTCGCGAGAATAATGTTGTCTCCTGTGGCTGTCAGTGCGGCATCAACTAATCCAAAATGCACTATCGCCCACGCAAAAGCGATGCTTGCGCAGAGAATAAAAAAGTCCTGCCGAAGATGCCGCTTCCTCATAGCACAATTCTACTATGGGTTTAGTGTCTCGAGGAGATTTTTTGCATCCTCTCGGTCAGGATTAAGACGCAAAGCCTCACGCAGAGCCTCTTTAGCGAGCTCGGGCTGATTTGTGCGCGAATATGCAACACCAAGAGTAGCGTACGCTTCGGCAGTCACAAAACCTTCTGCTATAGCCTTTTGTATATAGATCGCTGCAAGCTCAGCACCGCTCTTATCACCCGGACCAAGCGCTATGTGTGCAAGCGTCATCCATACCTTCCCTTCGTGGGGCCATTGCTGCAATATTTTAAAGTAACGGTCGTTGGCCAACTCAACCTCCCCCATAAGATAGAAGAAGTCGGCGGCAGTTGCCTGATCGTCAAAGCGCGGCGCATTGGCAAGCGCCGAGAGACGCTCACCTATATTTTTTTTCGTAATCGCACAGCACTCTATGACCGCGCTATTTTGCGGGTCATTGCGCACAAAAATAACGGCAAACGGGTCAACGTGCACCAGCACCCATTCCGGATCATGCATCCGATAGTATATAAAGTTGCGCACATACGAGCCTCCGCCGTAGTGATAGAAAAACAGCGTATTAAATTTGAACGCCGAAAGGCCTATGGGCCACGCTTTTTCGTTGGTGACCATGGGGATATAGACACCACCAACAAAAGGAGCGGAGTATGCGTCGGCGTAGCGGTTATCAACAAAAACTTTTTCCTGTGGATATAGGTACCAAATAAGGTAGCTACCGATTTCAGGATTATTGAGGATAGGTCCGCGTAGTTTGTGTTCAGTAAAAAAGCGCGCCGACTCTTCAGCATGAGGAGACAGTCCTAGACCTCGGTTGAGGTCACGGTAAAACGGCTCCCAACCGGGATATATCAGCGCTATGATGAGCGCTAAAAAAATGCCGATACCTATGCGTCGCAACCAAACCCAGAGCAGACCGTACCCTTCGAGCCACCGGCGCCCTCTGCGCCACGCAGTATCAAGGCCAGCAGCCACCACAAGCGGAAACATCAGCCCAAACAGAGCAATCGCTCTGTATATGACTACTGAAAGCGCGACCGTTGAGACACCCGCCGCCGCATAGAAGAGCGGATATTTTTTGGAGTGCCGAGCGCGCCACATCAATAGTCCCACACTCGCTACACAAAGCACCGCCAAGGGTACAAAACTGGTAACAGAAATTTTGTCCAAAAACGGCAGCATGTGCAAAAAATCGATCAGACTTCTGTTTTCACTGATAGGAACAGGAAAATTGCTCGGGTAGTAGTAGAGCACCCCAAGCAGCCCGCGCGGATTTATAAGTGACACGGCCGCAAGCAAAAGGGTTAGGATGCCGGAGGTATACACCATCGGGTTGCGCAAGTCGCGGGTGTGGTACCACTTTTCAAAAAAGAAAGCTCCTACCATTGCTATGCCTATGCTAAAAAAGACATGTATGTTGACCCATACTAATTGGAGTGGCACGAGCCAAAAAATAGCCTTGCTCTGCGGCTGCTCCTCGAACCGCAACAGCATATAGAAATAAATTGCGACAAATAAGTAGCTAAATATTTCGGGGCGCAAGCTGGTGCGCGCACTCAACAAACACAGCGCCAAAAACATGCAGACACTCACCAACCAAAAGTTGGCTTTTTTAAGCGCCGCAAGATATATAAGCGCAAAGGCTCCCAATAAGACCAGTAGTTTAAGAAATACGAGCCCGTACCACCCACCCACGCTCCACGTGAGATAAAACACTACCCCCGAAAGCCAGTGATGATTATAAAAAATCTGCTGCGGCTCAGTATACGAAAAGGTGTTGTCATACAGAATGTCGAAGTTGCCCGCAAGCACCAGCTGACCTATCTTCATCTCGCGCGGCAGGTCGTCGCCCGCGGGCAGGTCAATGGTATAGAGCTGGAGCGATGCGTATAGCGCCAACAGTGCACCAAACACCAACGCCTTAAGCGCCGTCTCTTTGGTGATCCGCAGGTGCGGGAGTGTCATAGCATTAATGGTGGCCGCGGTGGGTTTGGGAGACAATAGTGCCGTCATCGAGCCGGACGATGCGGTCGCTCAGTTTGGCGTACTGCTCTTCGTGCGTAACCATGATAATGGTCTGGCCCTTGGCGTGCAGGTCGTTGAAGATATCCATCACCGCGCTCGAGGAGTCGTTGTCGAGGTTGGCCGTCGGCTCGTCGGCAAAAAGTATTTTGGGCTTGTGCGCTATCGCGCGCGAAATGGAGACGCGCTGCTGCTCGCCACCAGAGAGCTGCGAAGGCAGGTTGTGCAAACGATGGCCCAGCCCCACTTTTGTGAGCGCCTCTGCGGCCTGTTTGTACGCTGATGCTTTGGTATGGTCCTGCATCATGAGCGGGAGCGCCACGTTTTCTAGTGCGGTGAGCTCTGGCAGGAGCGCGTAGTCTTGAAACACGTAGCCGAACTTATTGAGACGGAACTTCATGCGCTCGTGCTCGGACATGCGGTGTGTGTCGTGACCGTCGAGGACAATCTCACCACCAGTCGGCTCGTCGAGCAAGGAAATTTGATAGAGGAAGGTGGACTTCCCCGCGCCACTGCGACCCATGATGGCAATAAACTCGCCGTCTTTGGCGATGAAGTCTATCCCCTTGAGCACGCGGGTAACCACGTCGCCGTTTTGGAATGACCGCTCAAGTTTTTTGGTTTCAATCATAAAGCTCCGTAAAAACTAATTAATTGCGACCGAGGATGGAATCGAGAGTGTTTTTGCGAATAATCATGCGCGCAGGGATGTAACCGGCGATAACTGTTGCAAATATAAGCAGGCCGACGCGGTAGAGCGTTGAGTCGAGCGGTGCCACAAGTATGCCGTCGCTGAACGGAAAGTCGATAGGGTGCGCTTGAAAGAGTGGTACCAAAAACACGTATACCAAAAAGAGCCCAATACCAGAGCCCACGACGGCATAAAAGATGGACTGGAAGATGTAGGAGACTTCGATGGCACGGCCGCTGATGCCGATGCCTTTAAGAATACCGATGAACTTGCGGCGCGTGATGGCGTTGATGAAGACCACAATGAATATCGTGATACTTGCAACCACCAGCCCGATAGAGCCGAAGGCACTGCCGAGCGTGTTGAACATGGACACGATGTCCTTGAGGAACTTGGGTTGAGCGTCCTCAAATGTTTGTACTTTGGCCAGCGTCCCTACCCCGCGCAGCAAGAGCGCTTCTTTAACCGCTTCGGGGTCCTCCCCTTTTTTAAGTTTGAGCGCGATGACGTCTACGTTACCGTCGTTGCGGCCTATGATGCTACGAAACTGCGTGTCCACCATATACACTGCGCGCGACACTTCGTCCACCTTAGACTTGACCACCCCTTTGACCGTGACCTCGCGGGTGACACCACCCACTGTAAGGCGGATTTTGGTACCCACACCGACATTATTGAGCGCGGCAAAGTCGGGGTTGTCTATCGGCACATATTGCGAAAGCAGGTAATGCCCGAGAAGCACTTGGTCGTAGTCGTTTGCGGTTAGGTATGACCCTTCGACGATTTTTTTGGCAACACCGGTGACCGCGTTTTCTTGGTAGGGGTCGATGCCGCTTATTTGTGCACCGGTGGTGTTGGGCTTGTCGGTATCTTTGCGCGTCTTGTAGTTGGCCTCCAAGGTGCCCGACTCTCTGTAGCGGGTGGTGTACTTTTCTATCTGCGGCAAACCATTGATGATACCGATGACGTTGGGGCTGTTTTCTATAAATTTTTTGTCGGTGAGTGTGGAGATGATGACATCGCCGGTGTACTCCGTGCGCCACTGCTCGATGGAACCTTGGATAAGCCCGACCAAAATACCCGACACCACGACGAGGTTAAGAAAGGTCAGTACCATCACCCCAATAATGAGTCCGGTGGTCCACAGCGATGCGCGGCGCAATGCGCGGGTCGCAAGAAAGAAGCCGATGCGTAGGTTGAGCGGCATTTAGGGAAGCGTGGTGACTATGGTGTCGCCGACAGAAAGGCCAGAGAGTATTTCTACTTCGCCAAGACTGCTGGAGCCGCCTATGGTAACCTCGCGCTCCTCGGTAGCCTCGCCTATCAGCACGCGCACAAACTGCTTGCCATCGTGCGAGATGATGAGCCCTTGCGGTACGGAAAGGGCGGCGTCTTTTTGTGCAGTGGTGATAGCGACGTTGGCAGTCATGCCGGACTTGATGCGCTCGTCTGCCGCTGCAAACTGCAGAATGATGCGGTACGTAGAGACACCATCGCGCACCGTAGACGCTGGATCTATAGAAATAACCGATGCGCCAAATGGCACACTGTCGCCATAGGCGTCGAGCGTTACGCTTGCTTTGTCGCTGAGGTGTATAAGTGCGATGTTGACCTCGGGTACATACGACTCGACCTGGAACGCGCCCGCGCTTATCATCGAAATTTCAGGCGTATTGGGTGATACAATTTTGCCCACCTTGGCATCAACGCTGGTGATGGTCCCGCTGAAGGGAGCGCTGATGGCGGTCTTTTGTACTTGCGCAGCTGCTGCCGCAACATCAGCGACAGCGGCTTTGACTTGTGCTTCCTGCGCCAAAATATCTTCTGGTGTTGTTCCGGCTTTTTTGAGCGCAAGGTTTTTGATGCTGGCATC
>CALREG010000017.1 GCA_943355135.1 Candidatus Nomurabacteria bacterium
TTTATCTTTGCACGTGCTATAACTTGGACATTCCATGCGCGGCCCTTTTTTTCGTGAGTTTTGGCCGGTTGCCCTCTTGACCCTGTTTGGGATTTTTATATTTGCACCCGTGCTGTTTTTTGGTCGAGCATTCTTCGGCGAGGAGCAGATCGGCTTTTATTACGCCATCTCCGACTATGTGCGTCAGTCGCTCGCCAGCGGCACCTCGCTCCTGTGGCAAAGCGGCTACTTCGGCGGAGTATCGGCGAGTTTGGACCAGTTTGTAGGTGCGTGGTATCCGCTCAACCTATTTCTTTTTTCTGTCTTTGGCACATTCACCGCACACCATCTCAGTGTCTTTATTGCCACCACGCTCGGTCTCCTTTTTTGTTATTGGTTTGGTCGTCTCGAGGGGTGGAAGCGCTCGTCGTCTGTAGTGCTCGCGCTCGGCTATTTGTCTGCAACTACGTATGGCTGGCTGCAGATAGGGACCATCGCGGCGCACTCGTTTGCGATGCTACCCGCTCTTCTGGTGGCATTACACTACGCGACACAAAAGAGGACACGACTCATTGCCATACTCGGCGGCGGGGTAGCACTCGGTGTAGGATTTTTGGCAGGGTTTATGCAGATTGTGTTTTATGCGTACATCGTCGCCGGCTGTTACGCGCTGTTTTTGGATTGGAATGCGTATTCGCGTGTTACTACTTGGTGGCGCTCATTACCGGTAAGTCTTTCATTCAGCGGTATGACGCTGTTGGGTCTTGCTCTCGGTTTCAGACAATTTTTCCCCTCCGCGTATTTGATTGACCAGACTATACGCACAAGTACGTATGCGGCTCAGAATGTAACCTATCCTTGGCCGACGGAACTTATGACCTTTGTTATGCCGCCGTATTTGTCGATACCGTTTGTCGGGGGTGGAAGCTCGGCTGGTTTTTATGTTGGCGTTCTTGGACTAGTTTTTGCCATACTCGGACTTATCTACTACCGGACCCGCTCCTCATTATTTTTTGCCGCACTATACGCGTGTGTTGCGGCGGTCGCATTCCACCTACCTATATTTGGCTGGCTCAACGAGCATATACCGCCGTTCTCTCACATGGGAGGCAACTTCCGCTGGATGCTTGCGGCGGCATTCCCTTTGGCATATTTGAGCGCCACAGGGGTAGAAGGTTTTTTACGCAACCCAGAGCGTGTTACTGCTCGGGCATACAAAGTTGTGTTATGGTGCCTGTCTCTGCTGGTCGGTGCGCTCGTGCTCGGCAGTATTGCGGTCACCGCACTCGCCACTGCAATAGCGTCGTCGCCTAAATGGATAGCGGGGATTATTGCGTGGTACGGCAGTTGGCACACACTTTTATATCCAGCAGAGCATTACCACAGCGTACTGGAGCAGGCGATACAACAGGTTGCCGGCACCTTTGCGCTCTCTAACCCGCGGTTCCTCTTTGGTGCCCTCTGCACTATAGCGGCACTTTGTTTTTTTGTGGCACTGCGTTGGTGGCCAGCCTCGCGGCAGCATATGTCCAAAATAATTGTCGCCGTTACCGTGCTTGCAGTCGGTGGTACCTATGCCCTGCAGTGGAGCGATTTGGTGCCGCAAGCGATATATGCCGAGAAGCCTGCGCTCGTATCATTGTTGGAAAGTCGAGAGAAAGATCCACACAGCTATCGGATATTCGGTTTTTTGCTCGGAGACGGCCTGTTTCAACAACTTACATCGCGACAAACATTTACACCAGATGATGCGACGCGCCTCCAGCACGAGATACTCACCAACAACGTAAACCTCTACTTCGGCATTGAGCGCATGGACGGCATGGAGCCGTACCGCACGCTGCGCGGCAATCAACTCATCCACACGGTGCTCGGGTTTGATAACGCGGCGTATGTGTTTGATGACACATCTCCAGCTCTCGCGACCAGCCGACTTGATCAGCTCTACAACCGTGACGTGCAAAAAGTGACCGATTTGGTAGGGAAGTTGGCCGACTTTAACAAGCGCCTTCAACTGCTCTCGATGATGAATGTCAAATATATCTACTCGCCGTACCAGCTCACAGATGTTCGTCTTGTTCCAGTGACAACTATCCCGTTGTCAGTATCAACTACTACGAAATTGTATGTGTATGAAAATAAACAGGTGTTACCACGTCTGTACTTTGCCGCACAGCCGCAGTTCTTTAGTGGTACTCAAAATGAGCTACTGCAGAAGGTAGTTGCAGAAAAAGATTTTTCTAAGCGCACATGGATAGAATGTGGCACTTGTTCTGCAGGCACTACAAGCGGCGGCAGCGTACGCGTACAAAAATACAAGCCGGGAGACGTCGTAGTTGAGGCTACGACCTCTCGCGGCGGCTGGCTCGTATTCTCCGAAAGCTATCTTGCCGGCTGGCAAGCAAAAGTAGATGGAGTTGTCGCGCCACTCTATACAGCCAACTACCTTTTCCAGGCAGTGTATGTGCCCGCAGGCACCCACGAAGTCTCTTTTGTATACCAAGATGTCACTGTGCTACAGTTGGAGGCGCTGTTTAAATAAGTGCCATTTTCATGTCTAAAGTAGTTACCGTTATCATCCCTTGCTACAACGAAGAGGCGACCATAGAGGAGCTTCTGGGGCGTGTTGAGCGCGCCGATTTTGGCCACTGGAAGAAGGAGATTTTGGTCGTGGACGATGGCTCACGCGACCGTTCTCGCTCCATGCTCGATACCTATCGCTCGAAGCCGGGTTACACGATCATCTTTCATGAAAAAAACGGTGGCAAAGGGGAGGCCGAGCGCACCGCAATCAAACATGCCAAGGGCGATTATCTAGTGCTACAAGATGCCGACCTCGAGTACAATCCTGCAGAGATTAAAAAAATGCTCGACGTGGTTGATGAGACGGGGGCACAGGTGGTCTT
This sequence comes from Candidatus Nomurabacteria bacterium, assembly GCA_943355135.1. GTDB lineage: Bacteria > Patescibacteriota > Minisyncoccia > Phycocordibacterales > SBAW01 > GWA1-54-10. The sequence goes on from CALREG010000017.1 coordinate 2,886, forward strand.
CGGTTCGCGCAACTTCCACACGGCTTGGCATCGCGTCGGTGCGTACTTTGGCATCAGTATTGGCGTGTGGGTGAGTACGTGGTTTGTAAATATCCTCTACGGTACGCGCATCACTGATGCGTGGACTTGCTACAAGCTTTTCTCGCGCGAAGTGTCGCGCAAGGCCCACTTTATCGGCGGAGGCTTCGAGGCCGACTACTTGTTTATCGGCGAGGTGGCGGTCAACGGATACGAAATAGTGGAAGTCCCTATAAGTCACACACCGCGCTCCGCAGAGGAGGGCAAGAAGATACGCTACATGGATGGTGTCCGTTCTATGACGCTCTTGTTGATGCATCGTTTGTCGCACTTGCGCAGCCGAGAGGGGAGTGACGAAGCAAAAGAGGCGCGCCGAGCTGTGGTTGAGTCGTTACTGGGTCCTCAGGAGATTATGGTGAGCGAGTATGCCGAGGAGCACCAAAGCGGTGTCAACTGGCTCAAATCTTTTCTTAAGCAGTTTCCCGCGGTGTACTACACTATCTGGGGAGTATTTTGCCCAGCCTTGATGGTGCAGAATGGTCCTAAAAAGATTTTTAACTACACCGACGGACTGGTCGCTGACATAGGCTCGGGCCCAGACCGCCTGTCGCCCACCATCATCAATGTCGACATGTACCCGTTCCCTGGCGTAGATGTCGTGGCGAGCGCAGATGCTCTGCCGTTTGCCGAAAATACATTCGACGGGTTGGTAAATGAGTCTCTGCTTGAGCATGTACAGAATCCGCGTGCAGTCGCCGCCGAGCTTGCCCGCGTGCTCAAACCGGGCGGGGTGATATATACGAGCGCGCCGTTTATTCATCCCTTCCATGCCTCGCCAGACGACTTTCATCGCTTTACGCGCAGTGGTCTGCGAGAGCTCTTCCCCAACTTTGAGATACTTGAGAGTGGCGTGCGCTCAGGTCCGTGGAGTGCGCTTCTCCTTTTTTTGGCGTATTGGTTGGGGGCCATTGTAACGCTGGGCTCACGACGCTACGCCCCTTTTGCGGCGCACATCTTTATGCTCATCCTCGGCCCGCTGAAGGTCTTTGATCTCCTCTTTACGTGGATGCCCGAGGCAGATGCGGTGAGTGCCCACCTCTACCTCGTCGCTCGTAAACCACGAAACTAATGCCCACAAATACTTGTTAAAGTGGTATTGGTGCCCTAGGCACTGTATTTGATATGGAACCCTCAATAAGCTCGGTGGTCGGCCGCGGTACTTTTTATCTGGCCGTCACAACAGTGGTGCTAAAAATTGCCAGTCTAGTGAGTGTTTTGCTGGTACTCAACTACCTAACCGTCAGAGAGTATGGTATCGCCGAGCTTGTAATTACTCTAGTGCCACTCCTGTCCCTGTTTTTGCTGCCGGGCCTTAATACAACAGTCATAGCCGACGCGGGTATAGAAAAAGCGCGGGGCAATTATGCGGGGGTTAAAGGCTTGCTCCTCAATTATTTACAGCTACAAAGTTTGTTTGCAGTGTGTGTCTGGGTAGCTGTTTTTTTTGGCGCGTCCATGCTGGCGACTTGGTACGGCAAGGGAAATTTGGCGCCGCTCATACAAATCGTATCCTTTGGATTTTTACTCTCCCCGCTCCGCTCCTTTGTGCAGGTTTTTCAGAGGGTGTACCTTCAGTTTTCTCAGCAGTCCGTTTTTTCAGTACTTGAAGAGGCATGGAAGTTGGCGCTGCTCGGATTCTTTTTCTTTGGGTTGCATTGGCGTGTTGAGGGCTTACTTGCCGCCGCCGTCCTTTCTCAGGCGTTGGCACTTATTTGTATCCTCCCTTATTTTTTGCGCATAGACCGCAGCTTATGGCGGGTAACAGGAGAGCGCCTGCGTTTTTGGCATTTTTTGTATTTGCACGGCAAATGGGGAGTCTTTTCTACCTACTTAGGCACTGTGGGAAAAAACATCCGCCCTTGGATCATTGGTTTCTTTTTGGGAACCGAGGCCGTGGGTCTTTATGCAGTAGTCATGGGACTCGTAGGGCATGCCACCTCGCTATTTCCTCTCGAGCAGGTAATGAGCCCCGTGCTCCCGCAGTATCTTAGTGACAAAGAGCGATTCTATCGTCTTATTGCTAAAGCGGTTAAATACCAATTTTTGGGCTACGCGCTCATAAGCATCCCTGCGGCCTTTTTCTCGCCGTGGTTTTTTGCATGGCTCTTTCCACAATATGTGCCAGCGGTACCTCTATTTCAAGTTATGCTCCTTCTACTTACGTCCATTGCTTTTGACGCTATATTCAGTGGTGCGTTTTATGCCCTACGGGCGCAGCGTAGCCTATTTTTTGCTTCTGTGTATAAACTTTTATTAACTGCGCTTCTAACACCAGTATTCCTGATTTTTTTTGGTTTTTTTGGTATAGCATATGCCGTGATCACGATAAACTATTTGTATGTGTTTGAGCGATATATAACGCTTAAGCGCTTGCTGCCTGGTTTTCGCTTGCGCGCACGCGATTTCTTCACTATAGACGAGTATGACCAATTTGTTATAAAGAAGTTCTCGCAGGCGTTGATAAGAATTTTCAAAATATGACTCTTCGATTAATTGCGTTTTGGTTTTTCCTTGTTGGGCTGGCTCTCGCACCTTTTTTATTTGGTGGGAGGCTCTTCTCAGAAGGTGATGCCATTTTATATTACTATCCGGTGTTTGATTTTTATCATCAAACGATCGCGCAGAGCGTATCATTTTTGTGGAATCCTTCGATATTCTTAGGTCTACCAATATATCTCAGTCAATCAGCTGGTTTTTTTGATCCGCTCAACTGGATGCTGTTTCATCTGCCGACTTTTACCGCATATCATCTGCGCTTAGCGATAGACTTGTTTTTGGTGCTGGCGTTTTCATACGGCGCAGGGCGCCAGTTTGGACTCACCCGACTTTCCTCGCTTCTGATAGGGATGGGCTACATCGTCGCGTTCAATTGGCGCTACCTCTCTAATGTCGTCATTTCGAACAGTCTCTTTTTACTCCCATTTCTGTTTTATGCAGGACTGCGGCTGTTTAAGGCCACCAGGGAGTGGGAGCGTTGGGCGTGGATTGTGGCGATGGGCGCCGCAGTCGGGTGGTCCTTTATTTCTGGATACGCACAGTTTGTTGTCTACTCGCTGTTTGTATTCGGTATTTTTTATGCTTATTATTTCTTTTTTATTCTGCCCGGAGAAAAGAATCTAAAAAATATGGCCCGCTGGGCAGGATACGGCCTCTCTGTTGTAGCGATAGGATTTGTTATAGGTTTGCCACAAATTCTACCGGCGCTCGAGTTTACCCCGCTCACCGTTCGCTCCGAAGGTGTCGCCTACGAAGTTGCAACATATAAAACAACCGAGCCGGGCGATGTCATCTTGGCCGTATTCCCCGACTATCTCTACTTTCCCTATGTCTCAAGCGGGCGCAAACCGCTTTATGTGGGCGTGTTGTTGTTTGTGCTCGCATTGGTGGGCATCCGCGAGGCACTCCGCTCTCGTAAGAAAGAACCCGTAACAAGGGAGCGCAAGATGATGCGAGTGTTACTGGCCCTTTTGGCTTTTTGCTTCGTAGTATCGCTCAAATGGTCACCGGTCTTTTATTTGATGCAAAAGTTGCCCGTGTTCGAATTATTCCGATTCCCGTACCGGTGGATGTATATAGGTGCATGGTTTCTGGCGGTGCTCGGAGCGTATGGATCTGATACTTTTTACAATCGAAAAGAGGAACTCAGACACTCGTGGCTTATGCATATTGTGGCGTGGGTGGGTGGTGGCATTGTTGCAGGAGTACTCCTCCTTAATTTTGCGGGTGCATGGTTTTGGAGCGTTGCAGCCAAAGTGGGCGCGAAGGTATTCAACTATACGCTGTATGGGCATGGCCCTTTTATTAAAGAGGCGAGTCACTATCAAGAAGCGTTTATACGAGGTATAGATGCATGGCGCGGTTTTCTTTCGCTCGGCGAGCTCAAGTTTGCGGCTCCATTTTTTATCTTGGTCGCGGCGGGGGGTCTTATGTATTGGACTCTACGGAGGAATCTCCCGGAGCAGCAATTTCGTACATTTGGTTTTGTACTCTCGGTAGTTACTTTTCTAGCCGTCTTTATGGTGCAATGGCCGTATTCGGTTCCTGCTACAGTGGCGCAGACACACAGTGTGCTTCTAGATCGTACGTTCTCCGATAAAGAGCTTACCGAATACAGAACCTTTCCGTTCCTGCTCGGGAGTTCACTCTCCTCTCTCGTACCACCCACGTATCAAATCACTCAGGATCAAATAGTCGCCAATGCGGAGATGCAGTTTGCGACTGGTTGGCCTAATATGCACATGTACGATGGACGAGAGGTGTCTGTTGATGGCTACGATGTATTTGCCCCCGCCGATTTAGTGGCTGTATTGGGAAGGGTGGGGAGTACCCACGGAGGCGAAGAGGAGACAAAAGTTCTACCTCAGGCAGAAGTGGTGCAGCGCCTCCTTAACGGTTTGGACATTATAGGTATGTTGTCGGGTAAATTTATTGTCTCAGGCGTTCCACTCGTGAGCCCTAGCCTCACTTTGCGTACGACTTGGCCTGTGTCGCACTTGGGCGGCGAAGTATATGTATATGAAAATAGCCGCGCGCTGCCGCGTTGGTATTTTGCACACAAAATAATCTCGCACCCGCATACCACCCTCATAGGGTTGTTGGAGACAGTTGATGTCCGTACCTTTGCTCAGCAGACATATCTTGATTGTATTTCCTGTGTGGCAGTAGAAACCCCTAACAAAAAAGATACGCTGGTTGCAATGGTTTCGGAGCCTGCCACAAAAGAGTTTCTGACTAATACAACTTCGGCCCAATGGTTGGTGTTTAATGAGTCCTTCCTTCCGGGCTGGGAGGCGAGCATCGACGGTATTGAAGTACCTATTATGCGGGCAAACGGTATGGGGATGGCGGTTCTGGTACCAAAGGGAGATCGTTCAGTAACTTTTGAGTACCTAGGCGTCTTACAGGAGGGTAAGTTGTTAAAAATGCTCCGCGTGTACTAAAGAATATGAAAACAATATTTATTACTGTTTATGATGGGGACATAGAAAAAAATATCCTCCAATCCAAAGTATTACCTACTATACGAGAGGCGGGTGTGCGGGTGGTATTGCTGATCAAAAATGGTATAGGGAAGCAGTATGCGCATTATGCGGACGAACATATAATTGTCGAGGAACTTCCGGTATCCGCTTGCTTTTCGGAGAAGTTTTTTTATTGGATAGGTTGGAATATTCTCCCCACGGAGTCGATTATTTTGCGCCGACATAAGTCGTACACCCTGCACCGCAACTGGCTTCGATTTAAATTTGGGGAGTTCCTCAGTTTTTGTGGGAAGTCGCGCCGCTTTAGGCAACTACTGCGTTTTATATACAGCCGTATCCCTGATACCTACGGGGAATATCTTTTTGAGCACTATAAGCCCGACCTCCTGTTTGCACCGAGCATGTTTTCTTTCGAGGATGGGAGATTATTGCGCTTGGCAAAAAAAAGAGGAGTGCGTACAATCACTACCTCTAAAAGCTGGGATGTACTGACCAACAAGGCTTTTACAAGAGTTCAGGCTGATATGATTTTGGTACAAAACTCGTTCATACGAGATGCAGCGATCACGTTGGGGGATTATGCACCTACCCAAGTAGAAATTGTCGGGTTTGTACAGTTTGACTTTGCTGCTGACAAAAACCTCATTATTCCGCGCGAAGAATTTTTTAAAAAAATCGGCGCAGATCCAAACAAAAAACTCATTCTATATTCCACCTCAGGAGACTGGAAGAATCCGTACGATCATGAAGTGGTCGAGGGTATCCACGCGGCTATCGTAGGGGGGGCTCTGGGCGCCCCAGCACAAATACTGGCGCGTTTTCATCCAAAGTATTCAAGCTCAGTTGAGCGGCTTGAGCTCCCGTTTCTTATCAAGTATCGCCCCTGTGAGCCGAGCGAACAGGTGGAGTCGTTTGATAGCTCAGCGCCGCGTGTATATCCGTTTACTTTTGGTAAAGAGGACTTTGTGGACCTTGCTAACACGCTGTACTACAGCGATGTCACTATAAACACCATGTCCTCGATTACGCTCGATGCTATAGCCTTTGACAAACCAGTCATACTTGTTTGTCATGATGGTATCGACCGGTCTTTGCCGTACTTGCAGTCATTGCGTCGCATGTATGACGAAGACCACTACAAAGTTATTATGGAGAGTGATTGCACCGCAGTTTCATACTCAATGGAGGAGACAGTGAGCTCTATACGCGAGTATCTTGCCGACCCAACACGGCATGCGTCTGGTCGCACATTTATCCGCGAGCAGGTGCTCTACAAGCTCGACGGTAAATCCGGTGTCCGGATAGGTAAAGCCGTGCTTAAACATCTCGCATAAATTGCTTTGGTGGCTTTTTTGTGTGATAATCTGGTCCAGAGTACCTTCTTACAGTTACAGATGGAGCAGACCATGAAAGTGCTTTTGTTGTATCCGAATATACGGCACGAGAGCCTCGTGCCGCCTTCAGTCGCGCTGCTCTCCCGCATCTTGAAAAACGAGGGAGTAACCGTCGACATCTTCGACTCGACCGACTACGACATCGACCTTGGTATGGTCGATGCCGACAAGATCAAGAGCGAGAACTTGCTCGTGATCCCGTTTAAGAGCATCGCGCGTAGCAGCAAAGGCGACGTGTTCGCGGGCTTTCGCAATAAGGTCCAAGAGTTCGACCCTGACCTCATTGCGGTTACCGCGACCGAAAGCACCTTTCTCCTAGGCACAGCACTCTTGCGGGCGGTCCGCGAGCATCAGCGAGTTCCGACGGTATTGGGCGGCGTGTTTGCCACCTTTGCACCGGCGCTCGCGCTGCGCTATCCGGAGATCGACATGTGCATCATCGGGGAAGGCGAGCGTGCCCTCCCGACCCTGTGTCGGGTGATGGCAACTGGTGGGGACTACGCAACCGTTCCTGGCCTCTGGCGAAAAGACAAGGATGGCGGGATCAAGAAGAACCCGTTTGCCTTGCCGGTGGACATCAACCAGAATCCCACCGACCTGGACGTCACGCTGTTCGACGATCATCGGCTCTACCGGCCGATGAGCGGCGAGACCTTCCGGATGCTCTCGGTCGAGACGCATCGCGGATGCCCCTACACGTGCGGCTACTGCAACTCTCCCGGACAAAATGAGCTCTTCGGGACCAAGAGCTTCTTTCGGAAGAAGTCGCCGGAGAAGATCCGCGAGGAAATTCTCCACTACGTCAAAGAGTACAAAATCGAGTACGTGTTCTTTTGGGCGGATACGTTCTTCGCGTATTCTCCCAAGGAGTTTGATGCCTTTATCGAGATGTACAAGGACATCAAGTTGCCGTTTTGGTGCCAAACTCGGCCCGAGACGGTGATGGTTAAGCCAAGCAGGATCTCGGAGCTCCGCGATATTGGGCTTCATAAGATCTCGTTTGGCCTCGAACACGGCAACGAGAAGTTCCGTAAGGAGGTGGTGGGGCGCGCTATGTCCAACCAGCTTCTGATAGATGCCTTTGCGGTGGTGGCGGACTCGGGTGTCAAATTCTCCGTCAACAATATCATCGGCTTCCCGGGTGAGACACGCGACTTGGTCTTTGACACGATCGAGATCAACCGTCACACCAAGGCCGAGAGCAGGTCCTGCAGCATCTTCATGCCCTACCAAGGGACGGCGCTGCACCGACTTTCTGTTAAGCAGGGCTACATCCCCGAGGATAGCATCTGCCCCTCCAACAACGACGAGGCGATCATGAATATGTCGACCTTGTCGAAGGAGGAGATTATGGGGCTCCGCAGCACCTTCCCTCTCTACGTCGGGTTCCCAAAGGACCGGTGGTCTGAAATTCGCCTGGCAGAAGCCCAGACGGAAGCAGGCGACCGCAAACTCAAAGAACTCCGCGCGGAGTTCCTGGCAAACTACGCGCCAGGCGTTCCGGAACTCTACGCAAAGGAGCACGCTCCGGCAGTGCCGTAGCGTTAGTTTCAACAGCGAGGCCCCCGTCGTTTACGGGGGCCTTTTTTTTAGGTAGTATTGATTGTTATGAGAGGAACACTAGCGCGCTTTTTAGCGTCTTATTTTGAAAACAGGGCAAAAAAAATCATACAGAGTCATGATATGTGGCGCTATGTCGGAGCATATCTCGAGCAGTCAGTATCAACCGGCTGTGACTATGTCGATTATCTGGCACTCTATAATCACATCAGAAAACACAAGCCGGGGTATGTATTGGAGCTTGGCACCGGTGTCTCCACCGTCGTCATTGCTTACGCCTTACAAGAAAACGGCAGTGGCACCGTCATATCGATGGAAGACCACCAGTATTATTTGGACGAAGCAAAAAAGATTTTTCCCAACGAATTGGCTGGTTTTGTCGAATTTCATTTTAGTCCTTCTGGAGAAAAGACACGAGACTTTTTCCGAGGCGGCGGGTATAAAGACATTCCCGCGCGTGACTATGAGTTTGTGTTTGTGGACGGTCCTAATCTACTTGTCTCGACCGATCGGGGCACTGATGCGGAGTTTGGTTTTAATTTTGACTTTATAGAGGCCGTCAAGTTATCGCGCAAACCAGTCTCAGGACTTATCGACACACGCACGACCACCTCCTTTGTGTACCATCTAGTGCTTGGAGATAGATTCCGCTATAACTACCTACAACGACAGGGTGTGATGCTCCCCACCACGGCTAAAGATTTGCTTAATGCGAAACAAATTACAGCCCGCGCTATGAGGAAACGGCAGTTTAAGAGGACGTTTAAGACTTAGTCTCAAGGTGCCATTACTTGTCTGTAACCTTTTTTTGTGGTAAGGTGTTATCCTTGTGTGAAGGCGAAGGAGGTATATAGAGGATAATCTAATGCTAGCAAAAAAAGACATACGCCAAATATGCGTTGCCCCCCATACTTCTCTTAAGGAGGCGCTTGCCACTATTGTAAAAAATAGACCCAGTAAGAGTGGTATTCCGGGGGGGATTATACTCGTGGTGGATAAGGATCTGACGCTTCTTGGCCTTGCTACGAGCGGCGACCTTTTGCGTGCGGTTGCAAAAGGTACGCCACTTGAACGTCCCATAAAAGCCATTATGAACAAGGATCCGTTTGTTTTGGTGGGCAAACCACAGGCGCAGGAAATCATCCGCCAGGTGGTTAAAAAAACGCGAGAGGAAGGATGGCATCGCGACCGGCTTGAAAGGGTGGTTATTATCGACAAACAACGTCGCGTAGAAGATCTTATTGACCTCTACGATATTTGGCAGGGAAGCGACGTGCGGCTGCGCCGGGTAGGTGTGGTAGGACTCGGATATGTTGGACTTACGCTGGGCATTACGCTCGCGGATGTCGGCTTTGAAGTATATGGTTTTGATACCAACGCGGCAGTGCGCGCCAAGGTTGCAGCTAAAAAACCGCACTTTCTCGAATTGGGGCTTCCTGAGCTTTTACGCGAACATGTTGGTAAGCGCCTTTTTGTAGTCGATTCGTTCAAGGAAAAGCTTTGCGAGGCTTATATTATCGCGGTAGGCACACCGCTCGACAAAAATAAAAAACCTGATTTTACCCATTTGCGTTCGGCGTCGCAAACGGTTGGAAAAGTGCTGAAGCAGGGCGATGTAGTTATTTTGCGTTCGACTGTGCCGATGGGTACGACGCGCGGAGTTGTAGTGCCTATCTTGGAGAAAGCCTCAGGGCTTGTGGCGGGTGACGATTTTTACGTGACGTTTGCGCCGGAGCGCACGGTCGAGGGTAAAGCACTTGAGGAACTCCGCACGCTCCCGCAAGTAATAGGAGGCATGAATCGCGCAAACGCGAACATTGCAGCCGACATTTTTACTCTTATCACTCCCTCTGTCCATATCGTCGACTCGCTTGAGGAGGCGGAAATCATTAAATTGATAAACAACACGTACCGCGATGTGTCGTTTGCTTTTGCCAACGAAGTCGCCCTTATTTGCCAAAAATGGGGGATAGACACCAATAAAGTTATCGAAGCGGCCAATGCGGGCTATCCGCGCAGTCTTGTACCAAAACCAAGTCCGGGAGTGGGTGGGTATTGTCTGGATAAGGACCCGTACATATTTATAGAAGGGGCTAGGGAAA
>CALREG010000018.1 GCA_943355135.1 Candidatus Nomurabacteria bacterium
CAACGAGGCTCATCTCGCCGTTATGGTCGGGCCTTTCCATACAAATGTTGTTTCTTCCTCAAAAATAAAAACCCTGCACCAGTGTGGTGCAGGGTTGGGTGCCTATGGCGTATAATCTTTGCCGCCGGCGATGCTGAGTGGCACCCGTCGTCTGATAGCAGGCGCGGGGAGTGCTTTTTGTCCCGCTGATGGTTTGACCAAGTATTGTTCGCACACCTCGGCGATGTGTTCGCAATACTGCCGAGCCTGCTCGCGCATCGAGAGCATGCGTGGGTCTTCGCCCGCGCGGTACATCACCGCGTAGTAGGCGTGAGCGCTCTTGACCACGGTTTCGCGCGCGGTGGGGAACTTGACTCCAAGCACGTTCCACCAAAACTGCGAGGCCTCGGCTTCTTCCTGCGGGGTGATTACCTGCAGGAGCATAGGCTCGCTCATTTTTGAGATCTGCAACAAAAAGCGCATCTCTGTCGCCGCAACCGCAAATTGTCTTGCCTTGGTCGCGATGTGCAGGTCGGAGAAGACTTTTCGAATGTCTTTTGGGGGCATGCTATATCCTCCGCTGGAGGTACAACTGCTCTATTTCTATAACGCTTTCATTGCTTCCGCAACGAGGCTCATTTCGCCGTTGCGGTTGCTCATGCGGCCTTTAAGTGCCAAGCAACTCTCGGGTTTGAGCATGGCTTTGTAGGTCACAAAATCTTTGGGGAAGACCACTGCCTCAATGGTCCCGCTCTCGTCCATCAATTTTATAAACGCCATCTGGTCGCCCCCGCGGGTGAGTATTATGCGCACATCTTCTACCATGCCAGCCGCCACGGTGCTTACGCCGGGCATGACACGCGTCTTCATCTCGCTGATAGTCATCGTGCGCTTTTGTAGCTTTTCTTTAAATTGATCGAGTGGGTGCCCTGAGACATACAGGCCAAGGAGTTCTTTCTCCCACTTCAACTTGTCGCCGAGTGCCGCAGGCTTGGCAGCTGGCAAAACAAGCTCGCTCTCGCCGCCGATGTCCGCAAAGAGCGAGTCGCTACTACTGCCTTTTTGGCTGCGGTGATACTCCAACAACAATTCTATGTGCGCGAGCATAGCCCCACGCTCACCGAGCGAGTCGAGCGCTCCGCACATAATCAAACTCTCAAGACCTTTTTTGTTGAGGTTCTGGTCGGTGACGCGCCGCAAAAATTCTGACAGCGACACAAAGCTCCCGCCCTTTTTGCGCTCGGCAATAATCGCCGCAGCGACTCCGCTGCCGAAGTTTTTTATAGAGTTGAGTCCAAAGCGGATAGCGTCGACCGCCCCGAGTATGACCGTAAAGTCGCCAAAGCTCTCGTTGATGTCCGGCGGCAGCACCGGGACACCTATGCGCTTGCACTCGGCGACCATTACTCCCACGGTGTCGACGTCGCCAGACTCGGCCGTAAGCACCGCTGCCATGTACTCAACGGGGAAGTTGGCTTTCATGTACGCCGTTTGATAGGCGACACGCCCGTAGCTCGCGGCATGCGCTTTGTTGAACCCGTATGCCGCAAAGGGCTCAATCAACTTCCACAACTTTTCTGCCAACGCAGGAGTGAGTTTGCCGTACTCGATAAATCCTTTAATAAGCTTTTCTTTTTCAGCCTGCATCACGGCAGGAATCTTTTTGCCCATCGCTTTGCGCAGCATGTCGGCTTGTAGCCAGCTGTAGCCGCCGAGTTTAATAGCGGTCAGGAGCACATCGTCTTGATACACCAGCACCCCGTAAGAAAAGTCTAAGTAATCGCGCATCCGCGGATCGAGGTAGTGGATGAGTGCGGGGTTGTGCTTGCGCTCGATGTACATCGGGATCGTTTCCATCGGGCCAGGACGAAACAAGGCGACCATCGCGTTGATGTCGTGGATGGTCGTGGGCTTCAATTCTTTCAAATACCGCGTCATGCCAGCGCCGTTCAGTTGAAAGGTGCCTTCGGTTTGGCCGCTTGCGAGCATGGTAAATGTTTTTTGGTCGTCCACCGGTACATGCTCGATGTCTACATGCATGCCGCGAGTTTTTTCTACAATGCGCACGGCGTCGGCCAAAATGGCGAGGTTGCGGATACCCAGAAAGTCGAACTTCAAAAGCCCCGCTTCTTCAATCGAGTACATGTCGTACTGCGTAATAATCTTGCCGCCCTTAGGATCGAGCTGCAGCGGCGAGAAGTCCCACAAGGGCGTGGGTGACATCACCACACCCGCGGCGTGTACGCCGACGTGCCGTGCACAGCCTTCTATTTTTTGTCCGAGATCGATAATCTCTTTAGCCTCTTCTTCGGTGTTGTAGATTTTTTTCAGCTCCGAATTCTCCTCGAGCGCGCGTTCGAGCGTCATGGGGAAGCCTTGTGAGCCGAACGGGATTTCTTTGGCGAGCCGATCGCCGATACCGTAGGCGTGGCCGAGCGCACGCGCGACGTCGCGCACCACGCCGCGCGCGAGCATGGTCCCAAAGGTGCCTATCTGTGCCACATTGTCTTTGCCATACTTGCCGCGGGCATACTCAATCACCTCGTCGCGTCGGTTGTCGGCGAAGTCCATGTCGATGTCGGGGGCAGACGGGCGCTCAGGGTTGAGGAAGCGCTCAAACGGCAGCTTGTACTCTAGCGGGTTTACGTTGGTAATGCCCGTGACGTACGTCACCAAGGAGCCGGCGACCGAGCCGCGGATAGTGGTGAGTATCCCGTTTGCTCGGGCAAAGGCGAGCAGGTCGGCCACTACCAAAAAGTATGGGCCATAGCCTTTGTCTGTAATTATTTTGTACTCGTACTCAACGCGCTCGCGCACCTCGGGGCTCGCCGAAATAAAACGGCGCTTGATGCCCTCTTCTATTAGTATGCGGAGCTCGTCGTTGTAGTTGGAGCCCGCGGGGATAGGAAAGTTGGGGAATACCCACTTGCCCAATTCGAGCTCGAGGTTGCACTGCTCGGCAAGTTCGGCGGTCTTTGCAATCTGCTCGGGCGTATACCGCTCCGCAATCTGCTTGGCGGTGGGGAAGAAGAACGCTTCGTCCTCCTGCGTAATATCGCCGTCTTCTTGCGGGCCGCGGTTTTCAATCGCACGCATTACCTCCCACGCACGGCGATCTTCGGGCTCCAAATAATATATTTCAGGCAGGGCATACGATGAGTCTTTGGGGTCGATAGCAATAACCCCGATCGAGTGCTCATCGAGCATGGCTTGCGTAATAGGCACGCCTTGTGCGTCGGTCATGTGCGACTTGGTCACGAGCGCAATGAGGTTTTTGTATCCGACCACATCGGTGGCAAAGAGGAGTTTGCGCGCGCCGCCCTCTAGTTTTGCATCGAGCCCGATAATGGGTTTGATGCCCGCGTCTTTACACTCTTTATAAAACTCAATCGCGCCGTACAGATTATCAAGATCGGTTAATGCCAGCGCGGTACAGCCTTGCGCCTTGGCCTTGGCCACAAGGTCAGGAATTTTAGGTAGCGCCTTCAGCAAGGAGTAGTGCGAGTGTACATGGAGCGGGACAAAGCCAGACATGGACTGAGTATACCGCTCGGCATGGGGCTTGAACTAGGAGGATATATACTGTGTTTAATGATGGAGGAATTCCTTATCGGAGTTGACGAAGCGGGCAGGGGCCCGCTCGCCGGACCGGTTGCGGTGGGGGTGGTGGCGGTGCCGCTGGGGTTTGATGTGCTGAAAGAATTTCCGGGGGTCAAAGACTCCAAACTGCTGAGTGGCAAAAAGCGCGAAGTTATTTTTGAGGCGGTGCAGAAGCGCATCAGGGCGGGCGACTTGCGCGCATCGGTGCGGCTTTCGACTAATCTATATATAGACAACTTCGGCATCACTCGCGCGGTGCGCAAAGCGCTTTGGAGCGGGGTGCGCAGACTGGGGCAGCCCGAGCATTCAGTAGTATTGCTCGATGGATTATTGCGTGCGCCAAAAGAGTACACGCAGCGCACGATTATAAAAGGAGACCTCCGCGTGCCAGTTATCGCGCTCGCTTCCATCCTCGCCAAGGTCACGCGCGACCGCATGATGGAGTCGCTGTCCGAACAGTACCCCGAGTATGGTTTTGAGCAACACAAAGGCTACGGCACGCAGTCTCATTGCCGCGCTATCAAGCGTTATGGCCTCACCGATATCCACCGCGCCACCTATTGCAAGGGGGTCAAACTCAGGGTATAATTATCCCTTAGTTGCAGTAGTTCTTGTATTTCATCGGCGTATCGTTTCAACCAGAGAACTAGGGAAAGCACTCGTGGGGGTCAATCCAACTCAAGAATTTTTCACTGTTCCGCGTCTCCAAGGAAGGCTGGAATGGAGACAAAACAAGCCGAGAAAGCGTTCAGTGTGCGAGCACTTCTGCATTTTTTTTGGGACGGATAGTTGTCCGAGCCAAGGAAAGGGCATCCCCAAGGAAGGCCACTGCAAGGAGTTTCGTATTAATGCGAAAACCCATGCTGAGGCCGAAGCGTTGGTCGAAGCTGATGCCAAGCGCCACAAGCGCAGAATCGTCCGCTTGTCGGCAAACGTGGTCGCAGCTGCAAACGACGAAGTCGACTGATCTTCTGCCCCCGCCGTGCATTGCACAGGCGGGGGTTTTACTTTTTTAGCCTTATTTGATAAGGTAGGCCTATGGTAGTACGGATGAGACACACGCGTGCGCACACGGCCAACCGCCGTTCGCACCACGCGATAAAGGCCCAAAAGCTCGCGGTTTGCGAGTGTGGGGCTCCTCGCGTGTCCCACCGCGCATGCTCGGCATGCGGCCGCTACCGTGGACGGGTGGTTGTGGACTTCGCCGCAAAGGCGTCGGCCAAAGCAGCTCGCCGCAGCAAGAAGACAGCCACCGCAAAGTAGCAGGTTCTAAAGGGAGATAAAGGTTAGTGGCTAAGTTTTGGCCCCCAACTTTTGAATCTCGCCGGTTCATCCGTTCGTTCTCTTACATAACATTATGGCCAACAGGCACCTCTCACGATCAGTCGTACTCCAGACACTCTTCGAGTGGGATGTCCGTTCGTTGCCGCTCGAGGGTGCCAAGAGTGCGCTCGCTCGCAACGTGAGCGAGTTTGCGCCTGCTGCAGGCGACGTACCTTTTATGGAGACACTTCTTGCGGGTGCGGTCGAGCGCAAGGCCGACTTGGACATGATCATTGGCAAGGCCGCTCCCGAGTGGCCGCTTGAGCGTATCGCTCCGGTCGACCGCAACGTGCTTCGTCTCGGCCTCTATGAGCTCCTCTTTGCCGATCGCGGCGCAGTGCCTGCCAAGGTGGCTATCAACGAGGCAATCGAGCTTGCCAAAAGCTTTGGCGGCGAGCAGAGTGGCCGATTTATCAACGGTGTCTTAGGCGCCGTCTACAAAGAGCTCGGCGAGCCGGGCAAAGACGAGGTTTCAAAAAAGAAGAAGGACGTGCCCTACGACCAGATGCCGGTCCAGCACCTGGGCGGCGCCGTAGTCTATGCCAAGCAGGGCAAAGACATCTACGTGGCACTGGTGCACGACATCTTCGGCCACTGGACGCTCTCGAAGGGCAAAATAGGCGACGCTCCCGAGATAGCCGACGAGTCGGTAGAAGAGGGGACGGTGCGCGAGATAAAAGAGGAACTCGGCCTTGATATCAAAATAATAGAGAAGCTCGGCGAAAACGAGTATGTCGCAAGCGACCCCGCGACCGGCAAGAAGCGCAAGCATGTCACGTACTTTTTGGCCGAGTCGCCGTTTGCCGAGTGCAAGCTCGAGCAGAAGGGCGGGCTCGATGATGCGCGCTGGTTCCGCTTGCAAGACGCGCTCGAACTAAACTTCTACGAAGACATGCTCCCGATCATACAAAAAGCGGTTCAAAAACTGAACAGCGAGAAGACTACTAAGGTTAATTAATACTTTTGTGCAGACAGACTTTAATACATTTCAGCAGACGATAGGGCTGGAGTTCAACGACCTCGCACTTCTGCGACAGGCGTTTACTCACCGCTCCTACCTCAACGAACACCGTGGCGAGGTTGTGGGCCACAACGAGCGGCTCGAGTTTTTGGGTGATGCCGTGCTCGAGCTCATCTCGACGCACTTTTTGTACGAAAAATATCCGGAGAAGGCCGAAGGCGACCTCACGGCCTATCGCGCGGCACTGGTCAATGCAGTCACGTGCGCCGAGGTGGCCAACAGTATCGGGATGAACGATTTTCTCCTGCTTAGTCGTGGCGAGGCCAAGGACACCGGCCGCGCGCGCAATATTTTGCTTGCCAACGCGTTCGAGGCGCTGGTGGGTGCCATATATCTCGACTTGGGCTACGACGCCACGCGCGCGTTCATTACCAAACACCTCTTCCCCAAAATTGAGGCGATAGTCAAAGACCGCCTCTGGCAGGATGCCAAGTCTGCTCTGCAAGAAAAGGCGCAAGAGTCCGAGGGCACGACTCCGCACTACACGGTGCTTAAAGAAACAGGACCCGATCACGACAAACATTTTATAGTCGGCGTATACGTACGCGACACGCTTTTGGCCGAAGGTTCGGGCAAGAGCAAGCAAGAGGCCGAACAGTCTGCCGCTCGCGAGGCGCTCGACAAAAAAGGCTGGTAGTGAGAAAGTAAAAGAGGACGTTCGTGTTCTCACAAGCAGGAGGATTGCCATGGCTACTGCCGTAGTGTCTGAGCTGCTGGCTCCACTGGAAGTCGTGGAGCAAATTGCTACCGCCAACGATTGGGAGATCGATCGGGGCAAAACCGACGACACCGTCATTATGTTTGTCGAAGGTCGTTGCAGCGAGTACGAGGTCGCGTTTACTTGGTTCGAGAACACCCAACTGCTGCACGTTGCTTGCGGGTTTGATCTCAAGGTGCCCAAGAACCGCCAGAAAGAGTTGGACAAGCTCATCAAGACACTCAACCAAGAGCAGTGGCTCGGGCACTTCGACTACTGGGAGGAGGCGGGTTTGGTGCTCCTTAGGCACTGCATCTTGCGAGCACCAGAAGAGAAGATCACCACCAAACAGGTCTTCGGTGTGCTGGAGCGAGTACTCAATACCTCCGAGGACAATGTTTCGGCCTTCAGGTTTGTTGTGGATGACAAGATGACGGCGAGCGCCGCTCTGGAACTCAACATCACCACAACGCAAGGCACTGCATAAGGCTACACCCCGCTACGGCGGGGCTTTTTCTTTGCTAGAATGGGGCGTATGCGGCTCAAGTCGATAGAACTATCGGGGTTTAAGTCTTTTGCCAAAAAGACGCAATTAGAGTTTGGCACCGCCATTACCTCTATTGTCGGGCCCAACGGTTCGGGCAAGTCCAATGTGGCCGAGTCGTTCCGCTTTGTACTTGGCGAGCAATCGATGAAGAGCATGCGCGGCAAGCGCGGCGAAGATTTAATCTGGAACGGTTCTGCCAGCACCCCGCGCGGCGGGCGCGCGGGGGTCAAACTCGTGTTCGACAACTCGGACCGCGCGCTCAATCTCGACTTCGACGAAGTGTCTATCGAGCGCGTGGTGCATCGCGGCGGCGGCAATGATTATCTTTTAAACGGAAGCCAAGTGCGCCTGCGCGATGTATCAGAACTTCTTTCTCAGGCCAACATCGGTGCCTCGGGTCACCACATCATTTCGCAAGGCGAGGCCGACCGCGTCCTCTCATCCTCGGCGCGTGAGCGTCGCGAGATGGTAGAGGACGCGCTGGGGCTTACGGCATTTTTGTATAAACGCGAGGAAGCCGAACGCAAGTTGGAAAAGACTGCCGAGAACATGCGCGAGGTAGCAGGTCTGCGCCGCGAGCTCGCGCCGCACCTCAAGTTTTTGTTGGGGCAGGTCAAAAAGATAGAAGACGCCGCCAAACTGCGCGATGAGCTCGCGGAGAAGTACGCCGAGTACCTCAAGCGCGAGAGCATCCATTTGGTGGGCGAGCGCGAGCTCCTTGCCGCAGAGCGCGGTCCGCAAGACGAGCACAAGGCGCTCGGGGTGCGCATCGAGCACCTCCGCACGAGCTTGAGCAAAAAGCATGACGCGGGCACCGACGAGCTTATTGCGCTGGAAGGCCGCGGTCGCGATGCCAGCCGACGACGCGAAATGATAGTCCGCGAGTTGGGGAGTATCGAGGGCGAACTACGTGCGCAAGCACGGTTGGTGGGCGAGCAGGGCGGCACCGTCCCTGCGGGAGAGGCTCGCGCTTTTGGCGAGCAAATTCTGGAATTGGCGGGAGCTTCAAAACTGTCTGAGCTCATTGCGCTCGCGCGCAGCTTTTTGCACAAACTGTCTGCCGCCGCGCACAAAGACGACTCGGCGCATCTGGAAGAAAAAAAGAAGAAGCTTGAGCATGAGCTTAAAACTCTGGAGACCGAAGAAGAGCGTGTTCATAAAGAGGTCGCCGCTCTGCGCAAAAAAATAGAGGGGGACAAAGACGCCTCCCGCGATGCCGAGCGCGAGCTCTTTGCGGCGATGGCGCGAAGATCCGAGTTGGAGGCCGCACTAGCCGTCCTGCGTGCTCGCGAGAGTGTGCTTGCGGGCGAGGAATCGCGATTTAAAGAGGAGCTCCGCGAGGCAGGTATACTGCTCGGCCGTATGCCGGAGTATGAGTCGGCAGAAGTGGTATTTGAAGACGAACCTCGTTCTGCCCAAGAAGACCGCCGCCGCAAGCTCGAACGCCTTAAAATCCGGCTCGAGGAGGCGGGGTTGGGCAACAGCAGCGAGATACTCAAAGAGCACAAAGAGACAGTCGACCGCGATGCCTTTTTGGAGCGCGAGCTCGCCGACCTAGAGGCCTCAGCCGCATCTTTGCGCACACTGATAGAAGACCTGACCAAAACGCTCGAGACCCGCTTCGGCGACGGCATCGATCTTATCAACAAAGAGTTCAACGACTTTTTTAAACTCATGTTCGGCGGCGGTTCCGCGAGCCTCAGTATTGTCAAAGAGACTAGGCTTAAGCGCGTGAGTCAAAGGTCTGACCTTGAGAGCCCTGAGCTAAGGTCAGACCTTAAAGACGATGATGAAGAGGATGTTGATGTAGAGGAGGGGGTAGAGATTACGATTGCACTCCCACACAAGCGCATCAAAGGCTTGCACATGCTCTCGGGCGGCGAGCGCGCGCTCACCTCTATTGCGCTCATTTTTGCGATGTCGCAGGTCAATCCTCCGCCGTTTTTGATACTCGACGAGACCGATGCCGCACTCGACGAGGCCAACTCACGCCGCTATGGCGACATGATAGAAAACCTCTCCCGCAAGTCGCAGCTCATACTTATCACCCACAACCGCGAGACGATGTCCCGCGCCGGCGTGCTCTACGGCATCACGATGGGCTCCGACGGCGCCTCCAAACTCCTGAGTGTAAAGTTTGAAGAAGCGCTCGCGGTGGCAAAATAATAAAAAACAAGGTAGAGTTTTTGAGGACTGCAATTATGGGGAGATAGCAATGGCGGGCGAGTTTGACGTTCCGTTCAAGATACCGGTACAGAAACCGGAAGAGCCGGTAAAGCAGGAAAAGTATATCCTGCGACAGCACGAAGGAACCTATTACACCGAAGTTTCTCTCGAACCGGCTACACCAACTCAAAATCCAGCTGACGAACACTAAGATCGGCAGCCACGAGTTTTACGCGCACGGAGTCTCCGAGCGCGTATTTTTTTTGTGTTTTTTGGCCTACCAACGCGTATTCTTTGGCAGAGTAGTTGTAGAAGTCGTCGCCGATGGTGCGCACCCGCACCAAGCCTTCGGCCGAGGAGGCCTTGTCCTCTACATACAGCCCCCAGTCGGTGACACCGGAAATAACGGCATCAAAGGTCTGCCCAACCTTGCCGGTCATATACTCAACCAGTTTGTACTTGATAGAGTCGCGGTCGGCCGTAGTTGCCTTTGCTTCCTGCTCGCTTGCAAGCAGGCAGCGCTTCTCGAGGTCGATATACTCGCGGCGGGTAATAGGTTTGCCATTAAGGTGCGACTCCAAAATGCGGTGTGCGAGCATGTCGGGGTAGCGCCGGATAGGGGAGGTAAACTGCGTATAGTATTTAAACGACAGTCCAAAGTGCCCGATATTTTTGGTCGAGTAGATTGCCTTGGCCATCGAGCGCAGTGTCGCGGTGCGTATAAGCGTTGCCTCGGGCTTTCCCTCTATTTGTTTGAGTAAATGCTGAATATCCTTGGCCGTGTACTTGCCCTTCTTTTTATTAAACTCGTAGCCTATGGCGCGGACAAAGGTACCGAGCTCATCAATGCGGTCGGCCTTCGGCTCGTCGTGGATGCGGTACAAGAATACCATCCCTGCCTCAGGCACCTTTTCGGCAAGCTTAGACACATACTCAGACACCTCGCGGTTGCACAGGAGCATAAACTCCTCAATGAGCCAGTTGGTGTCGATGCGCACTTTGCGTGTGACCTTCAGCGGCACGCCGTTTGAATCGAGCTCAAACTCAACTTCGTTGTCACCAAAGTCCACCGCGCCATCATCCGCTCTGCGTTTGCGCATCGCGGTGGCGAGCATGCGCATAGTGTTGAGCTCTTGGAGGTACGGACCGTCTTGGGTGTCCAAAACTTTTTGCGCTTCTTCGTAACTAAAACGTTTGTTTGAGTTGATAACCGATTTAGTAAATGTGCGCTCAAGCACCACGCCGTTTGCATTCATTTTAAACAGCGCCGAAAATGCGAGTCGATCTTCGTTTGCTACGAGCGAGCAAACATTCCCCGACAAAGCGTGGGGGAGCATTGGGATAGTTGCATCAACCAAGTACACGCTGGTGCCGCGTTTTATTGCTTCGTCGTCTATCGCCGTTCCGGGGCGGCAAAAAAAGGTCGCGTCTGCAATATGCACGCCCACTTCAAACTCGTTGTTGGGGAGTGTGCGGACCGACAGTGCGTCATCAAAGTCTTTTGCCGATACCGGGTCTATCGTCATCGTGGTGAGATGGCGCAGGTCGGCACGTTTCGGTATCTCTTCGGCAATAATCGAGGCGTGATTTTTTTCTATAGCTTCGGCCTCGGCCTCTACTTCGGCAGGGAAGGAAGTTTTAAATCCGTGCTCCATTACAATCGCGTTCATCTCGACGCGATGCTCACCCGCTTTGCCTATTACTTCGAGTACTTCGCCTTTGGCAACCTTGCCATCAAACGACAGGAGTTTAATCAGCACTTTAGAACCCTCCTCAGGTTTAGTCTTGAGTACGACCGGCTGATTAAATCGGCCGTCGGCGGGTATAGCAACACCGCCTCTGATGGTCGCAACAAACTCGGTTTTGGCACGCTCAACAATTTTGATGACGCGACCGCGCGGGCGGGGGAAGAGTGAGAGAAGCTCGACTTCTACCTGATCGCCATTGAGCGCGCCATTGAGCTTTTCGGGGAATACCTCGATATCCTCTTTGGTCGAATCATCCGGCCACGCCATATACCCCGTGCCTTTGCGGGTTACTTCTATAATACCTGCTACTGGTTTTTTGGCCCCTTGGCCACTAGAGTTCTTCACTTGGCCACACTATAACACGTAGCAAGATACGTTGCAAAATATAGTTATCTCGCCTAAAAAGCGTAGCCGGAGGTAATTGTGTTGGACAAATAGTCTGGCCTCGCCGTCGCGTCCTCCGTGATACGCGTCGGACGAGGAGACCCGAGGACTTTTGGCCAGCATAATTACTGCAGGCTTTTAGTTGTCCACAAGTGCTCCTATCTCATACAACTAGAGGAGGTATTATGGAGCGACAGGGTAAACCGCCAGACGGTTTGTCCTTTTTTTATTGGTCAAATCGCCTGGTGGGCCCAACATGGACTCACCTTTTTCTAAACAACCCCCATACCACTTTCCAATCCGCATACCGAGCGCCGCACGCTTCCTGCAGCAGCTTGGTGCAGGCACAGCGGTCGCAGCATTTCTCCTTGCTGGTTTTTATAACGGGACACTCATGTCTGCAGCGCAGAGCTTTACCAACGCCACCTACGCAGTGCGCGACACCTACGTGGAAGTAGTGGGGGGAGTCGCGCAAACATACGTGAGTGGTATATCTAAGGTCGACCAGATGGCCACCATGTTGGACATTGCTTCTCCCGATCTTTCGTACGTAGCCTATTTGCCTGACACTGTTGCAGATACGACTGCTGATTTTTATACCGGCATAGCGCGCGCCTTTGTAAGCAGTACATATGCGGCGCGCGATACCTACGCTGCGGCAGTCGGCACTATTGCACAGAACATAGTACAAACGGGCAAAATGAGCGAGATGACCAAGGTTTCCAACGTATCTTCGCCAACAGCAGCTCTAAACTTGGCTGACCAGCTGACGCCATATATTGCAAACACTATACAAAACAGTGCGGCAGTTCTTGCAGTGGCAGAGCCTGCGCCGATGGCTCCTGATCCAGTGCTCTTTGTAGAGTATGTGCCCGCGTCGGATGCTTTAGCGGCAAGCCTCGCAGCTGCCTCAACGGTTGAGGACTATCTGCAGTATCTCCCCGGAGAACTTATCAAGACCACCGTACGCGCCTATAACTCTTTTGACCACGCTTTTGTAGGTGTCCTATATACTGTCCGCGACACATACGCCTCGAGTGTTGGTGCAGTGGCTCAAGTATTTGTCGGTGGAGTATACCAAGCGGGCGACCTGCAAATGCAGGCGTATCAAACAGCAGGTGTTGCTTTGGCACAAGTAGACATATCCCCGCAAATGGACGAGATGACCAACGTTTTCAATACCATTTCAAAATTACAACCTCCAACTCTACAACACTAATCCTTAGGCCTATTTGACCCCTGCTGTCCACTCTGGTAGAGTGCTTGGTAACCCCGCAC
>CALREG010000019.1 GCA_943355135.1 Candidatus Nomurabacteria bacterium
CGCGCGCCAGGCGAATCACCGTGCGGGCGTCGCCGAGCAAAACCCGAAGTATCAATAAATGTGCTATAAAAAACGCGCATGGCGGCTATGGTGTAACGGTTAACACTGGAGCTTGTGGAGCTCTCGATCAGGGTTCGATTCCCTGTAGGCACCCCATGGAGGTAGATGTCAAAAAAGTCGCCCGTACGGTGACGCGATGGGTCGGGTCATTACAGTCGATTGTTGTACATACAATCCTTTTTATCGGCAGTTTTACTGGCGTGGTTTTTGGTCTGCTCGAACTCGACCGTATGCTCTTGGTACTTACTACACTCGTGTCTCTTGAGGCAATATATCTGGCCATATTTATACAGATGACCATTAACGAACAAGCCCAAGACATAGATGAAATTCAAGGGGACATAGATGAAATTCAAGAGGATGTGGAAGAAATGCAGGAGGATGTCGAGGAGATGCAGGAGGATGTGGAAGAAATGAGCGAGGAAGACCGCGAACTGCGCGATTTGCTTAAAAAAGAAAAAGGAATTTGAGGCTCTTTTGAGTAAGAGAGGTTTTGCGGTACTATTGCGTAATGCCTGTACTAAAAAAATTCGAGTTGACCCCTTCTATTTCTATTCTTATCGCTGGTGTTGCTATCGCCGGAGCTATCATTTTTACAAACACGCGCGCGGCAGCTCCCGCGGCATCACCGACAGCACAAGCACCGTCGGCCGCTACCAATGTACCGGCACCTTCTGCCGATGACCACATCGTAGGCTCACCAAACGCACCTTTGGTGCTTATCGAATATTCTGACTTTCAGTGCCCATTCTGCTCAGTAGTCCATCCGACCCTCAGACGTCTTGCAGAGGAAAGCAATGGTCAGATTGCATGGATATACCGCCACTTCCCACTCGAGAGCATCCACCCGAGCGCCAAGCCCGCTGCGGTAGCGAGCGAGTGCGTCGCCGAGCAGTTGGGGAATGATGGATTCTGGAAATTTTCTGACGCAATGTTTGCCAACCAAAATAAAATAGGCGCCGCCTACTCCGAGCAAGTTGCGCAGTCGATTGGTGCCGATCTGGCAAAATTCAAATCATGCGTTGCTTCCAACAAATACGAAAGCAAGGTCACTACGCAAACACAGGATGCGATGAAAAACGGCGGTCAGGGCACGCCATACACCATTTTGTATGACAAAAAAGGTCAAGCAGGAGTGTCTGGGGCACTCCCGTATGACACTTTTGTCTCTGTAATAAAAGCGTTTCAGTCGCGTCAATAAGGGCAGCCTTTATTATTTAATAGTATTTTCACTATATGGAAGGTCTACCGTTTGTTGGTCCGCAAGGGGAGCGTCTGCGCAAGGCGGTCTTAGTCGTCGTCATATTACTAGCAGTGTTTTTGGGCCTTAAATCACTCACCGAGCTCAAAGGCATGCGCTACATCGGCGCCGGCCTCCCACCAAGCAATACTATTTCAGTATCAGGATATGGCGAAGCCTTCGGTGCAGCCGATATCGCCACCTTTAGTTTTTCGGTGATGTCCGAAAAGTCGACTGTTGCGGCAGCACAGGCTGATGCAACTGCAAAGATTAATGCCGTCACTAAATATCTGAAGGATGTAGGAGTTGAAGACAAAGATATTCAGACAACCGACTACTCCGTTTCTCCGATGTATGACTACGTCACCAAAGTCTGCAGTGGTGGCTACTGCCCAGGCGGTGAGCAGGTGCTGCGCGGATATCAGGTCCGCCAGACCACGAGCGTAAAGGTCCGCGATACAGACAAAGCTGGCGACCTCCTGACCGGAGTGGGCGGCAAAGGAGCGAGCGAAGTGTCGGGACTTAACTTTACCTTTGATGACCCGAACAAGCTTCAGGACGAAGCGCGTGGCGAAGCCATTGATGACGCCAAAGACAAGGCCGACGAGCTTGCTAAACAACTGGGCGTCAAGCTGGTGCGGGTAGTGTCCTTCAACGAGAGCGGCGGGGGATACCCGACACCGTACGCATACGGACGCGGCGGCATGGAGGTTGCCAACCAAGCAATGGATAGCAAGGCGGTGGCTCCTGATATCTCGCTCGGACAGAACAAAGTCTCCTCGAATGTCTCAGTTACCTACGAAATCCGCTAAGTTGACGACCTAAAAAAAGAGGAGTAGTATAGAGAAAAGACCCCGAGAGGGGTTTTTTCTTAGGGAAGATAATCTTTAACCCTCTATGCCTCAATATTTTAAAGACGTTCGTGCAGAGATGAAGCACGTCAGCTGGCCCAGTCGCCGGCTTACTATCATGTACACCATTGTGGTGGTCGCCATTTCGGCTGCCACGGCAATATATCTCGGCCTGCTCGACTACGTATTTTCTGCAGTCATTAAGAGCATCATCTAAATCGGTATGGCTAAACAAGATACAACAGTCGGACGAGCTTGGTACGCTATACACACCTACGCCGGCTACGAAAATGCCGTTGCCCGCAACCTTAAGCAGCGCATCGAGTCGCTCGGACTCACTGAAAAGATTTTCCAAGTAGTTGTGCCCACCGAGCGCACCATCAAGATCAAAGGCGGTCGCCGCGTCGAGGAAGAGGAGAAGGTGTACCCCGGCTATGTGCTGGTGGATATGATCGTGGATGACCAATCGTGGTACGTGGTGCGCAACACGCCGCGCGTAACCGGTTTCGTAGGCTCGGGCGTCAATCCGGTGCCGCTCAAGCAAAACGAGGTAGACACGCTTCTTGGCCGTATGCAGGCAGTCGAGGGCTCGGTCAAACACGCGATGGATGTCGCGGTGGGAGACTCTGTCACCATCGTCGATGGGCCGTTTAAGGACCTCGACGGCAAAGTGGGCGAGGTAGACGAGTCCCGCGGCAAGGTCAAAGTCCTTGTGGCGATGTTCGGCCGCGAAACTCCGGTGGAGTTGGATTTTTTACAGATAAAGCGGATTTAGCGTTATCTGTAAAAAATAAATAAAAAAGATTGCAGGTTTTACGCATATAAGCTAGTATCATCCTCTACGTATGGCAAAGAAAGTAACTAAGAAAATAAAGATCATCGCGATGGGTGGCAAGGCCACTTTGACCCCTGCTATGGGTCAGGTGCTTGGTCCTGCCGGCATCAACATCGGCGAGTTTGTAAAGAAGTTCAACGAGGCATCTAAGGGGATGGCGGGCGACTTGGTCCCTGCAGAAATCACAGTCTACGAGGACCGCTCGTACGACTTTATCCTCAAGACCCCCCCGGCTTCGTCTCTCATTTTGAAGGCACTCGGCAAAGAGAAGGGGAGCGGCAAGCCGAATACCGCCAAGATAGGCACTATCACCAAAGCGCAGGTCAAAGAGATTGCAGAGAAGAAAATGCCCGACCTCAACGCACACACGATAGAGGAGGCGATGAAGATCATCGCTGGCTCCGCCCGCAGTATGGGGGTGGATGTTAAGTAGACTTCTCCAAGTTTACCCAAATATATTTCAGGCCATTATGCTCTCGGATTTCTTCCGAGAGTTTTTTGGTAAATAGATGTTCGTACGGGGGGAAGTACGTATCGGCCTCTTTGGTGTCATCAATAATCGTTAAGTAGAGTCGGTCGGTGTAGGGGAGTGCACTCTCGTATATCTGCGCGCCGCCGATAATAAAAACTTCCTCAGGGTCCAAGGCTTTTGCTTTTTTAATGGCATCTTCAACCGAATGGGCAGATACAACACCGTCGTATTTCCAACTCGTGTCGCGCGTTATGACGACATTGGTGCGGCCGGGGAGTGGCTTCTTAATCATCGCAACTATCGACTCAAAGGTCTTGCGCCCCATGATGCAGGGGTGTCCGAGCGTAAGAGCCTTAAAGCGTTTTAAGTCCTCGGGGATATGCCACAGCAGCGTATTGCCCTTGCCGATCTCGCGGTTTTTGCCTATCGCCACCACAATACTGACGCGTACCATCAGACAATCATTTTCGCAGGGATAGAAGGGTGGCTTTCATAGTTCTCGAGTTGAATGTCCTCCATTTTAAAACCATCGATATCCTTCACTTCTGGGTTGAGCTTCAGCGTGCAGAGCTTCATCGGTTCTCGCGAAAGTTGTTCTTTTACTGCGTCAAAGTGGTCGTGATAGATATGTGCATCGTTGAGCGTTAAGATACACTCGTCGGCTACCGTGCCAGTTACTTGCGCCATCATGTGGAGCAAGAGCGAGTACGATGCAATATTGAACGGTACCCCGAGGAACATATCGCAGCTGCGTTGAATCATATGCAGCGAGAGCCTCCCATTTGCCACAAAGAATTGAAACAACATATGGCAAGGAGGTAAAGCCATTTGATCGATTTCTCCGGGGTTCCAAGCAGTTACAATGATGCGGCGGTCGGAAGGATTTTTCTTTATTTTTTCTACAGCCTCTTTTATTTGATCTACGATACGTCCGTCAGTAGTTTGCCATTTGCGCCACTGTATGCCGTAGATGCGTCCCAGATCTCCGTCAAACTTCGCTTTTGGCTTCCAGTAGTCAGCCTGTGCGTTATCAGTCCAGATGGTGCGCTCCGAGCTGTTAAGCTCCTTTAGACGATTATCGTCGTTGCTTCCTTCAAGGAACCAGAGTAGCTCACTTTTCACAGCCTTGAACGCAAGTTTCTTGGTGGTAACAGCAGGAAAACCGTCTGCCATCTTGAAGCGCATCTGGATAGCGAAGAGCGCTCGGGTGGTGGCATTGCGGCCAACACGATCGACCCCTGTGTCCATTATTTGTTTAAGTACATCGTTATAAATTTTCATGATTTATTTTTTCTTGATATCACGGTCAAGGTAGAGGCGGGGGAGCATATCGGTTGGCTTCCAGTTTTTCTTAGTTTGAGCAAGAGAGCCGCTACTTTGGTATTTACCCCCTTTGGCGTAATCGCCGGCGAGGATGGGTCCCGTCTCAAAAAAGATTATTTGCGCGATGCGGCGGCCCACCACCAGCGGGATGTAGTAGTGGGTCGAGTTGTTGGTTATCTCCATAGTCCAGCGGTTGATGTAGCCAACGTCGCCCCAGCCCGCGCACTTGCACACCTCAATAAAGCTCCGACCAAGGGATGAGCGCGCCTTCATCATGGTGGTGATATGCTCTTTACCGCCGATGAACTCCTGCGTATGGCCGAGTATTGTCTCACCTGGTGCGAGAAGAATTATTTTGTCATTCGGCGAAATTCCATCGTACTCAAATTTGTATTTTGCCAAGATTTCTTTTGCGGGTTTGGCACGCTTGGCCTCGGTGCCCCAGACGCGCTCAATGTGCTGTTTGTCATAGACGTTATAGAGATTTTGAAAATGCTTCGGTGTTTGTTCGGGGAAGAAGTATTCGCCGAGGGTTACATCGTAAGAAGAGGTGGCCAAATGTTCCTGCTTAAAAGGAGAGATAACCACAGAGCCTTCTTTCATTGCCTCCAATATTTTTCTATCAGATAGTGCCATAGGTTTTTATCTGTGGAACTATAGCATATACTAGATTCGTAACGATTATGGACAAAAGAGGAAAATATATTGTTGTTGAGGGCGGCGACGGAGCAGGTAAGGATACCCAAGTTGCCCTTTTGCGAGAGGCCTTCCCCGAGGGAAGTTTTGTATATACACGGGAGCCCGGTGGTACGCCGCTTGGTAAAGAGTTAAGAGAGATGCTTTTACACGGTTCCAAGGGCACGGTGTCGCTTCCTACAGAATTTTTTCTATTTTTGGCTGACCGCGCACAACATGTTGAGGAGATTATTAAACCGGCACTCGCAGCCGGGAGGCATGTGATATCTAACCGTTCATGGATTTCTTTTCTTGCGTATCAAATATACGGACGTGAACAGCTAGATTGGAAACCGATCGTTGACGTGTCACTCGAAAAGATATTTAAAGACTGTCCACTGGACTTAGCTATTATCCTCGATATACCGCTGGCTATGGGAAAGGACCGCCAGCGTGCTATGGGAAAGATCCCCGACACCATGGAGAGCCAGCCAACCGATTTTCATGCGCGGATTCAACAGGCTTTTTTAATGATTGGAGCGACGTTGCCACAGGCAAAGATAATTGATGCTTCAAGAAGTAAGGAGGAGGTGTGGGAGGATGTGCGCGCCGCGGTACAGTCAGTCATTTAGTTTTACCCAGATGTCTATTGCGTAGTATGGATTTTAACGAATATCAAAAACTGGCAGGCCGGACCGCAATGTACGCAAAGTCTGACAAGGAGTTTATTCTGATGTATTTGTGTATGGGTATCGCGGGGGAATCGGGCGAAATAATTGAAAAGGTAAAAAAGACCATCCGCAACGACGCGGGGATAATTACCGAAGAAAAGAAAGAGGCAATACAAAAAGAAATAGGAGATGTGCTGTGGTATTTGTCGCAGTTGGCGGTGGTGCTCGAAATCCCGTTTGATGATGTTGCGGCGGGAAATATAAAAAAGCTCGCTGAACGTGCAGAGCGTGGCGTTATTAAGAGCGAGGGGGATGTTCGATAACTGTTATAATATCTGTATGATCTAAGTTTCGTAGAGCCCGATTACTTACCTAGCTGATTGAATATCATGGACCTCTACGAATCTATACAAAAACAGGATAAAGAAGTGTTTGGCGCCCTTGCGGGCGAGGAGCAGCGCGAGCGAGAGGGGCTGGAGCTTATCCCCTCAGAAAATTATGTGTCAAAGGCCGTGCGCGAGGCACAGGGCTCAATACTGACCAACAAATACTCCGAAGGGTACCCGGGCAAGCGCTACTACGGTGGGCAGACTTACACCGACCAAGCAGAGACGTTGGCTATCGAGCGTGCCAAGCAGTTGTTTGGTGCCAAGTATGCCAACGTACAGACGCACTCGGGTTCTAATGCAAACATCGCCATGTACATGGCGCTGCTACAGCCGGGGGATACGGTGTTGGGAATGGACTTATCGCACGGTGGACATTTGACCCACGGACACCCCGTGACCTACATCACCAAGTTCTTCAACTTCGTGCGCTACAAGATGAAAAACGTGGAGACTGGCGAAATTGATTACGACGAAATGCGCCGCGTTGCAGTTGAAACAAAACCAAAAATAGTGCTTGCAGGATTTTCCGCCTACAGCCGCGAGTTGGATTACGAAAAGTTTGCAAGCATTGCAAAAGAGGTCGGCGCGTACAGCGTGATGGATGCGGCGCATATTGCAGGGCTTATTGCCGGCGGGGTTGCCAAGAATCCGTTTGATGCGGGCTTCGACATCATCACTTCCACTACGCACAAGACGCTGCGCGGACCGCGTGGTGGCTTGATACTCACGCGCGAGAGTGAGGAGATTGCAAAAAAGGTGGACAAGGCAGTATTCCCCGGCTTGCAAGGTGGCCCATTGATGCACGTGATAGCGGGCAAAGCGGTGGCGTTTGGTGAAGCGCTTAGCCCGAAGTTTAAAGACTATGCCGCGCAGATACTCAAGAATGCCAAGGCGATGGAAGAAGTCTTCCGCATAGCGGGCGTGCGCATGCTTGGTGGTGGGACATCCAACCACCTCATACTTGCTGATGTGTTTGGCTCGCTTGGAGTGACGGGGCAAGAAGCCGAAACCCTGCTCGATCGCGTCGGTATCACACTCAACAAAAACGCCATCGCCGACGATACGCGCAAGCCGATGGACCCCTCCGGTATCCGCTTCGGCACGCCTGCTATAACCACACGCGGGTTTAAGGAAGGTGAGTGCAAACGTGTGGCGGAGTTGATGCTCGAAGCGCTCAAAAATCGCAGCGATGAAGCGAAGTTGGTAGCCATCCGCGAAGAAATTAAACAGCTCTGTCTAAAATTTCCCGTCCCCGAGTCGTTCGTCTAACCTTGCTACAATAGCCTTATGCAGATAGGGCATAAGGTATTTACTGTTTGGCAAAAGTACGAGCACCATTTCGGTGTTGGCGCGTTGTTGCTTGGTTTTTGTTTTGATTTGTGGGCGGCCGACCGCCCCGACAGCTTGTTCAACAATATCCTTCTGCTCTCGTACTTGTTTATAGCAGGGAGCTTTATCATCCTTCTCAACCTGCATGCGCGCCGGCGCAAAGACGACGCGACACCGCTCTTTATGTTGCTGGTGTTGCAGTTCTGCTTCGGCGGTCTTGCAAGCAACTTGCTCGTGCTCTACGGCCACAGCGGGACGCTCGCGGGGAGTGCGGTGTTTATCGCCATATTGGTGCTGGTGATATTTGGCAACGAGTACTTCCGCAGTCGCTACTCGCTCCTGCGCTTCAACATCGGCGTGTACTACTTTTTGCTTCTTACTTATGCGTTGGTGGCGGTGCCTATTTATATTACGCACTCGGTCGGAATTATGACGACACTACTCTCGGGAGTCATAAGTTTGTTGTGCATCAGCGTCTTTTTGGCGGTACTCTTTTTTGTAGTGTTCCGCGGCACCGACACCAACAAGTTGCGCGAGGTGTCGCTTATTATTGCCGGCGTATTTTTTGTTTTTAATATTCTCTACTTTTTAAATGTCATACCGCCCGTGCCTTTGGCAATGAAGGAGCTCGGGATATACCACTCGGTGCTCAAGCGCTCCGACAGCACGTACTTGGCCATCTATGAGCCATCGCCACTCTGGCAAGTGTGGCGCAGCACCTCGCAGACATATGTGCTCGGTCCAAGCCGTAGCACGTTCTGCTTTTCCTCTGTTTTTGCGCCGACCGACCTGTCTGCTCCAATTTATCACAAATGGGTGTACCAAAACCCCACGAGCGGGGAGTGGGAGGTGCGCTCGCGCATATCATTCCCAATATCTGGCGGGCGCGAGGACGGATATCGCGGCTTTAGTGTCAAAACGGCGCTTACTGCGGGCAACTGGCGCTGCGATGTAGAAACAGCCTCCGGCGGGCTCATCGGGCGGGTGAGCTTTGTGGCAGTAGAAGCATCAACCACTCCGCCGCTTTCTCAAACCACGCTGTAAATGCTAGTCTTTGAATCATGATTCGGGAACGGATAGAACAAGCTATTTTGAAGGCCCTTCCGGGCGTCTCGTTCGTGGTGGAGCGGCCGCGCTCGCTGCAGCATGGCGACTACTCGACCAATGCTGCGCTGGTGGGCAAAGTGGATGCCTCCGAGCTTGCGGCAAAACTCAACATTGAAGGCGTGGAGAGGGTAGAGGTGGTGGGTAAGTTCATCAACTTCCACCTCTCGCGCGAGACATTGATACCGACGGAACAAAAGGTACCGCAGTTGTATGCGGACAAAAAAATAATGGTCGAGTACACCGACCCGAACCCGTTTAAAGAGTTCCACATCGGGCACCTGATGAGCAATGCAATAGGGGAGAGTATTGCGCGTTTGCTTGAGGTGGCAGGCGCAAAAGTTTCGCGTGCCAACTATCAGGGCGATGTGGGGCCGCATGTGGCTAAGGCAATTTGGGGCAAGATGCAGAAGCCGGCCGCTTCGTGGGGCGAGGCCTACACGTATGGTGCTGGGGAGTATGAAAATAAAAAAGCAGATATAGACGCAATAAATAAAAAAATATACGAAAAAACTGACGCAGAGATAAACGTGCTCTACGATGCGGGCCGCAAAGAGTCACTCGAGCGATTTGAAGAAATTTATAAAACACTCGGCACCAAGTTTGACCACTATTTTTTTGAAAGTATCAGCGGTCCAAAAGGCTTGGCGATAGTGCAGGCGCATCCGGAGCTGTTTGTATTGAGCGAAGGCGCGACTGTATTTCATGGAGCGCATACGCGCGTGTTTGTAAACTCTCAAGGCTTACCGACGTACGAAGCCAAAGAACTTGGTCTTGCAGAGATTAAGCGAGACCTTGGTTGTGATGAGTATGTGTATGTCACTGCAAGCGAGCAGAACGGCTTTTTTGAAGTGGTGTTTGAGGCTATACAAAAAGTGTTTACTGACCTTGCGGGCAAGCTTGCGCACCGCTCTCATGGAATGATGCGCTTTGCTGACAGTAAGATGTCGTCGCGCACTGGCAATGTCATTACTGGAGAGTCTTTGCTCACTGATCTGACCAAAGCGGCGCGCAATCGCGAAGATGTCGCCGTGGGAGCAATAAAGTACTCCGTGCTCAAATCGGGGAGCGGCAAGGATATTATTTTTGATCCTGAAAAGTCTCTCTCACTTGAAGGCGACTCGGGGCCGTATTTGCAGTACGCGCTCGTACGCGCTCGCGCTCTGTTGCGCAAGGCAAAAGAGGCGGGGATTGAAGCAGACACTACCGATGCCCCTACAGAAGCTTCGGTGCTCGAAAAAGTGCTGGTGCACTACGCCGATGCAGTTGCTCGCGCTGCAAAAGAAATGGAGCCGCACTATGTAACGACTTACTTAACCGAACTTGCCTCAGCCTTCAACTCTTGGTACGCGCAGGAAAAGGTAATAGGCGGCCCGCACCAGCACTACGGTGTATTTGTAACGTCTGCAGTAGAAAAAACTCTCGCTCAAGGCCTCCACTTGCTCGGTATCCCGACTCCAGAGGAGATGTAAACTAACTCTATGTCCGACTTTTCAAAAAGAGAGGAATCAATTCTAGAATTCTGGAATAAAGAAAAAATCTTCAAAAAATCTTTGGAGAAACCTGCGCCCAAGGGCGAGTACGTTTTTTATGACGGGCCACCGTTTGCCAACGGCTTGCCACACTATGGCCACATCCTCGCCTCGACCATCAAAGACGCTATCCCGCGCTACCGCACGATGCAGGGCTATCGCGTACAGCGTAAGTGGGGTTGGGACTGCCACGGTCTGCCAGTAGAAAACTTGGTAGAGAAGGAACTTGGGTTCAAAACCAAGCGCGACATCGAGGCGTACGGTATAGAAAAGTTTAACGCCGCCGCACGCGTGTCGATCATGAAGGACGTCTCGGACTGGAAGCGCATCATCCCGCGCTTGGGGCGCTGGGCGGACATGGACCATGACTACAAAACCATGGACCCGACCTACACCGAGTCGGTGTGGTGGGCGTTTAAAAATTTGTACGACAAGGGGCTCATATACGAAGGCTTTAAATCGATGCACCTGTGTCCGCGTTGTGGTACTACGTTGAGCAACTTTGAGGTGGCACAGGGCTACAAAGACATTGATGATATTTCGGTAACGGTTAAACTCCCGCTCGTTGATGAGCCGGACACCTCGCTCCTTATATGGACGACGACGCCGTGGACGCTGCCGGGTAATGCCGCGGCGGCGGTTAATGCAGACGTGCCGTATGTAAAGGTAAAGAGTGGTGGCGAGTTTTATATTGTTGCCAAAGAGCGTATGGCGGCGGTGTTTGAGGATGCGGAGATAGTGGGGGAGATGGAGGGCAAAAAATTGGTGGGCAAAAAGTACGTGCCGCCGTTCGATTACTTTGTCGACGAGCTCCACAAACACAAAACGCACGCATGGAAGGTCTACGCGGCAGAGTTTGTCACGATGGATTCTGGCACGGGCATCGTGCATATTGCCCCAGCATTTGGTACAGACGATTTAGAGCTTGCACAAAAGAATAAAATTCCACTTATCCACCACGTAACCGATGAGGGCAACTTTGTTGCGACCGTGCGCGATTTTGCAGGATTGTTTGTAAAACCAAAAGGCAATCCGCGCGAGACAGACGAAAAGGTCGCGGTACTGCTGGCAGAAAAAAAGCTCTTGTTTAAACAGGAGAAAATTAAGCACAGCTATCCACATTGCTGGCGCTGCGACACCCCGCTCCTTAACTGGGCGGCTACCTCATGGTTTGTAAAAGTATCGGCGCTCAAGTCAAAACTGCTCGCACAAAATGCCACGATTGGTTGGACACCGAGCCATGTAGGCGAAGGCCGCTTCAATAACGGGCTAGAGTCTGCGCCCGACTGGGCGATATCGCGCAGCCGCTACTGGGGCGCACCGCTACCCGTGTGGCGCAACACCAAGACTAAAGAAATCAAAGTTGCA
>CALREG010000020.1 GCA_943355135.1 Candidatus Nomurabacteria bacterium
AAGATAGGCGTTCAATCGTTTGGTAAGCCTTACAACGACAAATACAAGATTTCGACCAAGCTGGAGCCTCGCGCGGGCAAGACTATCTGTCTTGTCGGCTACCATTCGCTGTTTGCGGCTACGACCACCAACGTGCTCGCCGAGATACAAACCTTGCGCCCCGACTGCTGGCGGGTAGTTGTCTTTGCACATTGGGGCGAGGAATACGTAATACATTCAAATAGCTCTCAACAGACCTCGGCGCACGCTTTTATTGATGCGGGAGCCGATGTGGTCATCGGCGCGCATCCGCATGTGGTGCAGGAATCCGAAATATACCGCGGTAAGGCCATTTTTTACTCGCTGGGCAACTTCATGTTCGACCAGAACTTCTCGTGGGAGACGACCCACGGGCTGGGCGTTCGGGTCGACTTTTATGAAGATAAAACGCGCTTTGTGCTGACCCCTACAGTCATCAAAGAGCAGCGCGCGGCACTGGCAGAAGGGGAGGAGAAAGACGCTATATTAGGCCGTTTTGGCGGTATTGCAGAGTTCTCTCTGCCGTGATAATCTCTTGATACCAAAAGGGCTTTGAGCCCTTTTATATATGGCAGAAACTAACCCAATTATAGACAAGCTTTTCTCGGCCGGAGCCCACTTCGGCTACGCGCCGTCGCGCCGCCACCCTTCTGTTGCGGGGTATATTTTCGGTGTAAAGGGCGGCGTAGAACTTTTTGACCTTGAGCAGACTGCCGATCTCCTTACTGAGGCGGTCGCGTTTGTAAAGCAGATGGCCTCTGAGCGCAAGACGATCCTCTTTATCGGTGGCAAGGCCGAGGTGCGCGAGTCTATCAAACGCTCTGCCGAGCGCATCGCCCAGCCGTACTGTGCAGGTCGCTGGATAGGAGGCAGCCTCACCAACTTTTCTGAAATTAAGAAGCGCCTCAACCGCCTCGAGGAGCTCTCGGGTATGCGCGAGAAGGGCGAGCTCGCCAAGTTTACCAAGCTCGAGCGCCTACTTATTGACCGCGAGATAACTGATTTGGAGAACACCTTTGGCGGTCTGCGCGGTATGTCCAAGCTCCCCGACGCGGTGTTTGTCGCCGACCCACGCAAGGAGTCCATCGCGGTCGCCGAAGCAGCACAACTGAAGATACCGGTAATCGCCCTCCTCAACTCCGACTGCGACCGCTCAAATATTACGTACCCCATTCCTGCCAATGATGCCTCGCGCGAGACGCTCTCGATTGTGCTCGAAGAAGTGACAAAAACCTACGCGGAGAATCTTCCGCCCGCCGTCGCGGCAGTAGCAGCCTAAATTACTAACAGCAGGGTGCGTTCATTGTAAAAATATATCTATGGAAATAACCAGCGAGATGGTAAAGGAGCTCCGCGAGAAGACCGGTGTTTCGGTGATGGAATGCAAAAAGGCGCTGACCGAAGCGCAGGGCGATATGCAGAAGGCGCTCGAGGTGCTCTCGACCCGCGCGGCCGCCTCGGCAGAAAAGAAGGCCGACCGCACCTTGGGTGCTGGCACGGTTGCAGCCTACATACACAGCGCGGGTGCCGTGGGTGCACTGGTACAGCTGATGTGCGAGACCGACTTTGTATCCAAAAATGAGGAGTTTATGGCGCTTGCACGCGACATCGCGATGCACATCACTGCCATGCGCCCCGCAGACAAAGACGAGCTCATGGCGCAGGCCTTCATCAAAGATCCTTCCAAGACCGTGGCCGACTTGGTGTCGGGCGCTACGCAGAAATTCGGCGAGCGCACGGAGCTTTCTAACTTCAGCTGCTTCTCGGTCAAATAGCCTATACTTATTATATGGTCACCTTTCTGATAGCGGTTATGTGCGTATCCATCGCTGGCATGGTGGGGCTTATTGCGCTTAAGCGCTGGGAGATAAACAGTGGCCGCATCCTTATGGCGGGCGTCCGGCCAGCTGCGGGGCGCGTGCTTGGGGCGGGGCTGCACTTTGCCGAGCGCCGCGCGCCAGCGTTGGTCAAGGGGGCAGGATGGACTGCCTATCGGGTTCTGCGCCGCACCTTCCACCTGAGTGTTGCGTGGGTGGTAGTGCATACTGAGCGCGGGCTCGAGAGTGTGTTGCACACCCTGCGCCACACCACCGCGACGCACAGCGATGGGGAAGCGTCGGCGTTCTTGCGCGAGGTCGCCGAGCACAAGAAGTCGTTGATTCAGAAGTCTTCCAAAAAGAAGAACGCGATATACGAGGAGTAGTTGGAGCCACCGCGAGGAATCGAACCCCGGACCACCTCTTTACAAAAGAGGCGCTCTACCAACTGAGCTACGGTGGCGATTTTTGTATATTACTCTACTGGCGTTGATGTGGCGAGGGTCTTCAACTCAGGAATCAACACCTCCATTTCCTGCAGAGTTTTAAAGCCGTAGACGGGAGCGCGGTTGTTGACTACAAAAGCGGGGAGCCCTTCCTCGCTTTTTATTTTGCGCAGAGTAATCAGGGTGCGTAGCGCCGAGAGGTCGAGGTGATAGTCAAACGAGTACACGCGCAAGCCCGGATACGTCTCGCGCAAATAGGTGAGCACGTCGCCCATTTTTGAGCAGTCTGCGCAGTCGCCTTTGTTGGAGTAGAAGTAGAGTATGTAGACCGGTTTAAATTTGGCACACTTGTCGCTGATTTCTTGCATCAAAAGATAGTCTTTAATCTCAAGCAGTGAGTACTGCTTCTTTAAAGACAGTACCTCTGCATCGTCCTGGCCCAAGTTCTCCTCCGCGACCGAGAGCCGCGACGCGATAGAGTTGAGCTCTTCGGACAGTACGGGGTTGTCCGAGAGCGTCGAGCACGAAAGGCTCCCCATCAGGTCAAACTGCGTCTCAAGCGAAAGGATGTTGATAGACACCGCTTCTTGGGTGGCGCGGATGTCGGCTACGCGACGAGCGTCAAAGACGCTAGCTATATAAAAGGCCGTAACGAAAATAGCCGCCGTAATGACAAAAGCCAGTATGTATTTTTGCGCTTGCATGAGGGGTCAGACTACCTCCAAGCACTCTCTTTCGCAAGGGCGGCGCCCCATGCCGCGCGGATGAGCCACAACGGAGCCAGTAGTCCAAAAAAGGCAAAGTACGCCACAAATGCCTTTAGGGTAAGTTGGGCATCGGCTATACGATTACCAATAAAGATAGCCACGAGCGTGAGTGATATAACTGCCGCGATGACAAACGCCATCATGCCGGTGTTGAGAAAGAACCAGTCTAGGTGCGGCATATGGGGCAGCGTGAGAGGAACGCCGGTCGCAAAACGGTCGCTGAGGCGCTCTACTCCGAGCGTCGTAAATTTGTAAGCTACATACGATGCGGCGTATATACCCGAAACAAAAGCGCTCAATGCAAAGGGGAGCACGAGCATGCCGAAGTTGCCATAGCGGCGTTTAAAGAACATGTACTTGTAGTCGCGCGCGTTCTGCAAGAAGCCCTGCGACCAGCGGGTGCGTTGCTTAAGCAGGGTGCGCACCGTCTTTGGTGCGGTGGTGTATACATAGGCCGTGTGCGCGTTGACAATGCGCAGGCCGTTGGCGTGCATGCGAAAGGCTATCTCCATGTCCTCGGTGTTGTGCGCGTGGCGGAACGGACCTATTTTGGTAAATACATATCTGCGGTAGAGCGAAAACGGCCCCGGAAGCACGTTGATGGCCGAGAGGTTGTCGAACATTTTTTTATAAAAGATTCCAAAGGTGTACTCAACTGCCTGCATGAGCTCGAGCATCTTGCGTGGCTGGTATACCTTCATCGCTGGCGTAATCGCCATCGCGGTGGGGTCGTTTTCAAACAATTTGACCGCCTCCATAAGTGCATCGGGCGCGGCGAAGGAGTCTGCGTCAAGGCATCCTATAATCTCACCGCGCGACTGCATAATGCCAAGATTGAGCGCAGTGTATTTGCCCCCATTCTCTTTTTGTAGAAACTTTATTTGCGCGGGGAAGCGTGCGGCATACTCGCGCGCAATGTGCGCAGTGGAGTCTTTAGAGCCGTCATCAATGACCACTATCTCGAGCTGTTCTTTTGGATACTCCATCGCAAGGAGTGACTCGATAGTGCTGGCGAGCGTCTTTTCTTCGTTGAAGCAGGGTACCAGCATAGACACGCTCGGGTAGCGGGAGGGGAGGGTTGTGTCCTTTTTTGAGGGCTTCTTTTCGAAGAAGGATATCATCAAAAAGACCTCAAAATAGAGGGCCACAAACAAGCATACATAAAGGCCTAAAGCCCCTGCGTCCATATCCCTCTACTGTAGCATTTTAGGGCTTTTTGAGCCATAATTTGCCCATATGGTGGCCGACAATAAGCGTGGCAGTATTCATCCGATTTCGTCCCTCATTCGAGAGGCTAATCGTCTTTTTTTTGAGATGGGCTTTACGTTTGCGGAAGGACCACTTGTGGAGCGCGAGTGGTACAACTTCGACGCACTCAATGTGCCCAAAGACCACCCATCCCGCGATATGCAGGACACCTTTTTTATCAAAGACGCTCCCGAGACAGTGCTCCGCACTCACACCTCTCCGGTGCAAGTGCGCTACATGGAGTCGCAAATCAAAAAAGGCATTCAGCCGCCGTATCGCGTCATCGTCCCGGGGAAGATATTTCGCAACGAAGCGACCGACATGACACACGAGGCCGAATTCTTTCAGATTGAGGGTTTGGTGGTAGAGCCAGGCGCTACACTTGCGACCCTCAAGGGCACACTCTCGACTTTTTTGGGCGGGATTATGGGCGGCGAGGCTGAGGTGCGCTTCCGCCCCAGCTTCTTCCCGTTTACCGAACCGTCGCTCGAGGTAGACATGCGCCTGACGGGGGAGAGTGCTCCTGATAAGTTGCGCGACAAGTGGATAGAAATAGGCGGAGCGGGCATGGTGCACCCCAATGTACTCAAAAACGCGGGACTCGACCCAAAACTCTGCCAAGGCTTTGCGTTTGGTATGGGGCTCGACCGCTTGGCGATGCTTAAGTGGGCGATAGACGATGTGCGCTACATGCACAGCGCCGACCTGCGGTTCATCAATCAATTCTAAATCTGTATGAAAGTAAGCAAACTTTGGTTGGATAAATTTTTTAGTGCTCCTCTGCCGGAGGCGTCAGCGCTTTCGACTGCGCTGACCTTCCATGCGTTTGAAATAGATGGAATAGAAACAGCGGGCGACGACCAAGTGCTCGATGTCAAAGTAACTCCAAACCGCGGACATGACGCGCTCAGTCATCGCGGGATAGCCAAAGAGCTCTCCGCAATACTTAAGCTGCCTCTTATCAGCGATCCACTCGCACTGCCTCCTGTGCTCGCGCCGGTTACAACCGAGGTATCAGTTACGCTCGACTCCAAACTTTGCAAGCGCTATATCGCGGGCTACCTAAAGGGTGTAAAAGTCGGCCCAAGCCCGCAATGGCTGCGTGCGCGGCTCGAGGCTATCGGCCAGCGTTCCATCAACAATGTGGTAGATGCGACCAACTTTGTGATGTTCAACACCGGACAGCCGCTGCATGCGTTTGATGCCGGCAAACTCGGGAGTCTTGCTATGGGCGTGCGAGTAGCCAAAGACGGCGAGGTCATGATGGCGCTGGATAAAAAAGAATATACGCTCAACGCCTCGATGCTCGTTATAACTGCAGCTGATAAAGCGGT
Source organism: Candidatus Nomurabacteria bacterium (assembly GCA_943355135.1). Lineage (GTDB taxonomy): Bacteria > Patescibacteriota > Minisyncoccia > Phycocordibacterales > SBAW01 > GWA1-54-10. The sequence goes on from CALREG010000020.1 coordinate 5,631, forward strand.
TGGTATCGCAGGGGTCAAAGGCGGGATGCCCGCGGCTATAGATGAGTCGACCGTGGATATTGTGATTGAATCAGCAAACTTTGATGGTGTGTCGGTACGCAAGACTGCACAAACACTCAAGCTGCGCACCGACGCCTCAACACGATTTGAGCAGGTGCTCAGCCCTGAGTTGGCGGCATACGGCATGCAGTCGGTCGTAGAGTTGATAGAAAAAGTAGCGGGCGGCACGCTTGCGGGTTATGTCGACGTGTACCCTGAGCCGCAAAAGCCGATGTACTCCAATGTCACGGTGGAGAAGATAAACGCAACATTAGGCACACAGCTGACCGGTGCGGAAGTGGCTGATGCGTTTGTGCGCCTTGGCCTGCCGTATAAAGAGGAAGCAGGCGTCTTTGAGGTATCGGTACCGTTTGAGCGGCTCGACTTGGTTATTGCTGAAGATTTGATAGAAGAGGTCGCCCGCATTGTGGGCTACGATAAAATTCCTGCAACAACGCTACCAGCGTTTGCTGGCTCGCCAGAGATAAACAAAAACTTTTCCGCTGCCGAGGCTGCGCGCGAGCGCCTTGTGGCTGAGGGGTACTCAGAAGTATTTACCAGCGTCTTTGCTGACGCGGGTGAGCGCATGGTGCTCAATAAAGTAGACTCGGTGCGGCCGTATTTGCGCACGAGTCTTGTGGTCGGACTTACTGAAGCGCTTGCAAAAAATAAGCCCAACAAAGATCTTCTGGGGCTTAAGGAAGTAAAATTGTTTGAGATAGGTACGGTCTGGAAGGGTGATACCGAGACGGTAGTGCTTGGCACTATTTCTGAAAAGCAGGCTGCTACAGAAGCGCCTCTTGAGACGAAAGATGCTATCTCCTACGAAGCCCTTGCACTTTCAAACACTAAGCGGTTTGAATCATTTTCAAAATACCCGTACATCGTGCGCGATGTTGCGTGCTGGGTGCCGGCTGGCACCGACGCCGATGCAGTATTGGCCGACATACAAAAAACAGCAGGGGAGTTGGCACACAAAGTAACGCTCTTTGATCGGTTCGAAAAAGAGGGCAAAATGTCGCTCGCATTCCGCATTATCTTCCAGACATTCGATAGGACACTAACCGAGGTGGAAGTCAACCAAATTATGGCTACATTGAACGTTATTTTGGTGGATAAGGGCTTTGAAATCCGCTAGGAATTTGCTATAATTACCACGTAATTATGGCTGCCGAAAAAACACCAAAAAAAGGCTCTTACAGTGCTCAAGATATTACCGTTCTTGAGGGGCTCGAGGCTGTCCGTCGCCGCCCCGGCATGTATATCGGCACCACCGGCCCCGATGGTCTGCACCATTTGGTGTGGGAAATTTTTGATAACTCCCGCGACGAGGCGATGGGTGGCTTTGCCAACGATATCGAGGTCGTGCTCCTGCCGGGCAATATGGTGCGCGTCGCCGACAACGGCCGTGGCATTCCGGTCGACATCCACAAGCAGACCAAAGTCTCTGCGCTCGACACGATCATGACCACGCTTCACGCGGGTGGCAAATTTGGCGGCGAGGGATACAAGGTATCCGGCGGCCTCCACGGCGTGGGAGCATCGGTAGTCAACGCGCTGTCGACCTACTGCATGGTCGAGGTGCACCGCGACGGTGCATCACACATGCAGGAGTACTCAATCGGCAAGAAGAAGGGCAATGTCAAAAAGATAGGCTCTTCTAAACTCCACGGCACGGTCGTGTCGTTTGTCCCTGACACCTCGATATTCCAAGGCGGGATCGAACTCGACTTCGACAAGGTGGTCGCGCACCTGCGCGAGCAGGCCTACTTGGTCAAAGGTTTGCGCATCACCATCATCGACGCGCGCGTGGGCGACTACAAGGTGCCAAAGGCCGGCGCAGAGCTCTTTATCCGCCAAGAGTTGCACAGCTATCCGTCACAGTGTTTTTATTTCGAAGGCGGCTTGCGCTCGCTCATCGCGTTTACCAACCGCTCGCACAAGCCCGTCCACAAAAATATCTTTTATGTAGAAAAGGAGCAGGACGGGGTGATGGTAGAAATTGCGCTGCAGTATGTCGACGACATCTCTGCGCGCGTGATGCCCTTTGCCAACAACATTTACACCGCCGAGGGCGGCACACACATCACAGGTTTTAAGGGCGCGCTCACCCGTACGCTCAACACCTATGCGCGCAAGGGCAACACGCTTAAAGACAGCGAAGAGAACTTTACCGGAGAGGACGTGCTCGAAGGTTTGGCTGCAGTCGTTTCGGTCAAACTCCCCGAAATCCAGTTTGAAGGTCAAACTAAAGCCAAACTCGGCTCTGTCGAAGCACGCGGCGCGGTAGAAACTGTCTTCAGCGAGGCCTTTGGTGCCTACATGGAGGAGAATCCGGAGGACGCGCGCGCCATCATAGGCAAAGCCGCGTTGGCACTCAAGGCGCGCAAGGCGGCCAAGGCGGCCAAAGACTCGGTGTTGCGCAAGGGCGCGATGGAGGGCTTTGGGTTGCCGGGCAAACTCGCAGACTGTCAGAGCAAAGATCCCGCAGAGTCAGAACTCTTTATCGTAGAGGGAGACTCGGCAGGTGGCTCGGCCAAGCAGGGTCGCGATCGCCGCATCCAAGCAATACTCCCGTTGCGCGGCAAAATCCTCAACGTTGAACGCGCGCGCTTGGACAAGATGCTTGCCTCACAATCGGTCAAGGACTTGATACTCGGTCTTGGTACCGCGATCGGCGACATCTTCGACATCACCAAACTGCGCTATCACAAAATAATTCTTGCGACCGATGCCGACGTAGACGGTGCACACATCCGCACGCTTCTGCTCACGCTCTTCTTCCGCCACTTTAAACCTATCATCGAGGGCGGCTATCTTTTTATTGCCCAGCCGCCGTTATACAAAATAAAGCGCGGCAAGGAAATAATGTACGCGTACAGCGATGAAGAAAAGAATGCGCTCATCGGCAAAGACGCCGAGATAGAAGAGGACTCTGCTTTTGACCCCGAAGTAGCAGCTGCTGCAAATCCTGATGATCAAGAGGAGGTCGTGGAGGTGAAGGGCAAAAAACAAAAAGTATCTATCCAACGCTACAAGGGCTTAGGCGAGATGAACCCCGACGAGCTGTGGGAGACCACGATGAACCCCAGCAACCGTGTGCTCAAATTGGTCAACATCGAAGATGCCCAAGATGCCGACAAAGTCTTCGACATACTCATGGGCGAGGATGTCTCGAGCCGTAAGAGTTTCATCCAGTCCAACGCCAAGCTGGCAAACCTCGACATCTAGTTGCACATTCAACAAAAAAGCCCCGCCAACTGGCGGGGCTTTTTTGACGAGGTTTAGCCTCGTCAGTATTAGTAAACTTGGTAGGAAATGCCGGCGGTGTTGTCTCCCTCGTTGAGCTCCCAGACAAGATTGAAAGGGTCGATCTGCACCGAAGCGCTCTGCGTATTGTTGGTGTAGCCAGGTTGTGTATAGCCGTAGACATTCGAGCTGTAGCCGGAGACGTTGCAAGGGCCGTAGCTGTTGCAAGTGCCAGGGCCGCCATAAACCGGCGTGCCTGGGTCGCACGGATACCAGCCATTGCACGGATTGCCACCACCAGTAAATTGATTTGCCGGAAGCTGTGCAGTGTAGGTGAGCGTGTACACAACCTTATCGCCCGGATAGAGCGCCTGCTGTGCAGGAGAGGTGTAGGTATAAATCGGAGTGTACGGCAAGCTCGCAGTAAAGGTCCAATTGGCAGGTACCACATTGGTGCCGACGTTTTCAACCACAAACTGGAGCGGCACCTGCGCCCCCGATCGGATCGAGTTGAAGTTGCTGAGGATGCGGACCTGTAGGTCGGGGTAGCCGTAGAGGTTGGTGGTGCGGCCGCTCGAGACATACTTGGCCGTGGTGCCGCCAGACTTTGCAGGCGCTTTTGTAGCCGCAGCCTTAGCAGCTGGTGCAACAGAGGTGTTGGCCGAACCGGTGGCAGTTACAACGCCGGTGCCGAGATTAGTCGCGGTCACGGTAAAGGAGACCGTAGTAATTTTGGTCGCGGGCGATGCAGGGGTGAGCGTCAGCTTGTCCTTAGCGTTGGTATAATTAAATGGGGTATTGCACGGCACGCTCTGGAGTGCACCGGTAGCAAGCGGTGCTTTGAGCGAGACGCCGTCGGCGCACGAATAGCTTACGTTGTACGCGTATGAGCCGCTGCCGCCGGTGTGCGACCACGAGAGAGTAAACGCATTGCCCGATACGGTTGAGAGGGGGAGCGAGACAACGAGCGCTTCTTTTGCAGTAGTTTTGGTGGTAGTAAGATTACCGATGAAGGTCGGGATAAAAAAGGCGAGCTGGATAATGCCCCATGCGCCGAGGAGCAGGACCGCAATAAGACCAACAACGGCGATGACGCGGAGCACGTGTTCTTTAAAAGTGTTTCGAGTGGTCATATGTATATAATTAAGAAGTTAGCATAATACAATTTATTTGTCAAGTACGCAACGTTGACAATTTTGTAATAAACGGTATTATATAAACCAATGATTAAACGCTCCACCAGCTTTGCACTCACTTTTGTGGCGCTCTTCGTGCTCTCTTTTGTGTTTTTGGCGTGGGCTGACATGCTCCCCGAGCCTATCGACCCTGCGGGCAACTCTTTTGAAACTCCGGCGCTTACACCTTCTGACACACAGTCTGCCGACACTCCCATACGTATTGTAGCCAAGCCTATCGGTCTTGATAAGACCGTGCTCAACCCCGAGTCGACCGACGTCGCGCTGTTGGACGAAGCTCTGCTCAGTGGCACCGTGCGCTATCCGCAGTCGGGGCTACTTGGAGTTGACGGTACGGTGCTTATTTTTGGACACTCCAGCTATTTGCCAATAGTCCACAATCAAAATTTTAAAGCCTTCAACGGTATCCAAAAACTTAAGGTGGGCGAGATTGTCAGTGTGTACTCTGCAGGCGCTGAGTATCGCTACGCGGTCACCGGCGTGCGCCTTGCTGATGCCGAGGAAGACGTGATTGAACTGCCTTCAGTCGGAAAACACCTCACTCTCGTCACTTGCGACTCCTTTGGCACTAAATCTGACCGCTTTGTGGTCACCGCCGACTTTGTCGGTGCCTACGCTCTGTAAAAAAAGAACTTCATTAGTAATCCAGGTTTAAATGGCTACAGTTAGTCGTAGATTGCCATGTGCGGAGGGGTACTTGACAAAATTCTACATACGGTGTAAACTGTATACAGCTACAAGTTCTCAACTTATCGCAACCAACGGAAGGATTCCGGTCATGTTCAAGGCAATCTTCGCGATCCTCGCTTTCTGCGTGCTTTCCAGCTCTGCTTCGGCCCAGTGGCAACCCACAGGACCGTGGCAGCCGATGGGACAGTGGCAGCCGGTTCGCACCGCCAAGTTCGAATGCCGCTCGGGCATCATGCACGACGGCGTCTGCTTCAGCTCCGTGCAACTGGCGATGCAGTACGGGTATCGGCCGCCGCGCGCTGCGGTGGTCGTAGTTCCTCCGCCGGTGGTGGTCGCGCAGCGTGCGCCGGTCGAGCGTGATGTCGTCATCCTGCCGCCCAACAGGCGGCCGGGGATGCATCGTGGTGAGCGCCGCGCGCTCACGCCCGCTCAACGCGAGCAGCTCAACGAGCTGTTGGACATCCAGACCGAGGAAGTACTCGGTCCGCGTGCGGAAAACTCGCGCGGCTTCGTGGGGCTCAAGAACGGTCGTCAGCGCGTTCCGCACGGATGCACTGAGGACAAGAGGCAAAGTCCCGACGGGCGCCACACGCTCGTTCGGGTCGACTGTCCTCCTGGCGCAGGAAGGCGCTAGGTTCAACACTGTTTGGCACTGCAACTCTTAGGAGAGTTGCAGTGCCGGGCATTTTTCTTCAATTTTCTTATTCTGAACTTAA
>CALREG010000021.1 GCA_943355135.1 Candidatus Nomurabacteria bacterium
ATCTGTTCAAACTTTTTGGCCGATGCGGCTTTGGCCTCTGGGGTGTGATTTTTTGGATTTATCTCCCACCAAAACTTTTTAGAAAAGTCTTTCGACTGCTCGCAGACGCTCTTTAGGTAGTAGAGGTCTTTGGTGGGTATCGCAACCAAGAGCCTGCCCATGCGCGGCATAGTGAGCGGCGGGATATGGTCGCGGCGACGGCCAACATTCAGTTCTTCCATAAAGTACTTCATAATCTCGCCACGCTCGGTCACCTTTTCTTTTTTTGACCGCGCCGAAAGCGTCTCCATATGTTTGCCGATGTGCTCCATATGCCGATTATACTCCTGTTGACAATTACTCTTAATCGGGATACTGTCCGATTAGGATCTTTTGTAATTGAATCGGTGCTTGCCCCAGTGGGTCCCCTACCCCCCTACCTGCTTGGCTGGCACCGTGGGTGCTGCGTCGTTTCCCCCTCCCCCCGACAGACGCGGCGCAGCACTCTTTTTTAGAAGGCCGGACACTCCCTCCAAGGAGTAGTCCGGCCTTTAACTTTTACTAAAAGTGTTGCATATTTAGTTTGTGAAGGATCACATTGTACAGGCAGGCGACCCGGTACTCCGGGGCATAGCCACACCGGTTGCCAAAAAAGACATCGGCTCCCCGCGCATCACTAAGATTATTGCGCGGATGAAAAAGGCTCTGGCCAAAGAGACTTTTGGTGTGGCAATCGCCGCGCCACAAATCGGCGAGTCGCTGCGAATTTTTGTCGTCTCTGGCAGAGTTTTTATTGAGGAGTCGGCAGATGACGAAGAAGATGTGCCCACCCCACCCGACCGCGTCTTCATCAACCCGACGCTCAGCCGGCTGTCGCGCAAAAAGGCCGAGATGTCGGAGGGGTGCCTCTCGGTGCGCGGCAAATACGGCACCGTACTTCGGCACGAAAAGGCGGGCATCAAAGCCCTTGATGAGGCGGGCAACAAAATAGCTTATCAGGGTTCGGGGCTCATTGGACACATCTTCCAACATGAGTGTGACCATCTCGACGGGATACTATATATAGACAAAGTCGTGCAACTAGAGGAAGACGAAGACATGCAGAGCGCTCGCGAGAAACTAAAAGAAAAACATGGCCTCTAATCCCCTGTTCGCCTTTTTTGGCACCTCAGTCGACTCGCGGTTTGCGCTCGAGCAGTTGGAACGTGTTGGTCTTACTCCGGCGCTTGTCATAGACGATAAAAATAACTTTCCTCCCGAGCTATACAACACGCCGTGGGACTTCTTTTTGGTTGCATCGTACGGCAAGATTTTAAAAAAAGAGATACTCGACCTACCAAAACATGGCTGTCTTAATATTCACCCGTCGCTCCTGCCGAAGTTCCGCGGCCCTTCGCCCTATGTGTCGGCAATACTCGCCGACGAGCGCCAGACGGGTGTGACCCTTATGGTCATGGAGGAGAAGATGGACACCGGGCCCATCATCGCCCAAGCACGCATCGAGATAGCGACGGAAGACTGGCCTCCAAAAGGGCTCGAGTTGAGCCAAATGCTCTTTACTGAGGGGGTAAACCTGCTTGCAGAGGCGCTGCCTGAGTATCTAGCTGGTAGACTGGTGCCCGAGCCGCAAGATCACAACAAAGCGACGTATACCAAAAAATTTGTAGATACAGATGCGCTGCTCGACCTTGCTGGTGATGCCCGAACTAACTTTCTCAAAATCCGCGCGTTCGACAAAAACCCGCGCGCCTACTTTATGACCCCCAAGGGCAAGCGCGTCATTGTCACCGAAGCAACATTTGCAGACGGCAAACTAGAGATTGTAAAAGTAATCCCCGAGGGCAGAAAAGAAATGCCGTACCCAGACTATCTGCGTGGGCAGAAAATTAAATCTTAGTGCGCCAACCGCGAACGTAGTCTTTGACCTTTTGTGCTCCGCGGCGTACGAGGTGCAGGCGCTTCTTTTTGTTGCGCCCCAGTTCGTGGGTAAGCTCGCCGCTCGCCAAGTCTATCGCCGCATGCAGGGTGCTGCCGTAGCGCTCGACACGGTGCAGTCCGCTTGAGGTAGTGACCGTAAACTCGGCGCGGTTTGGCTCGCCCTCACGGTGCGCGTGATGCTCGAGCTCGACGTCGACATGCGCGGCGCTGTCGCCCTGCAAAAATTTATCAATGTGGGAGAGGCACTTTTCTACATAGCCTCGGAGTTCGTCGCTTATCTCTACACCGGTGCCTTTTATATTGTAGTTGAGCATACCTGCAGTATACCAAACTACTTATTAGAAGAGCGGGCAACCGTTGCACCCACCACCGTGCCAATAATGGCGCCGGCTACAAAGTCCGAAAACCAGTGTGTCGATATGGAAACACCAAGCCCTATAAAAAGCGCGTAGAGCAAGGCGGCCCAGCGGATTGTTTTGTTGCGCGGGTAGAGCATTACGAGCGCCACACTCATCGCAAAGGCAACGGCGGTATGCGAAGACGGCCAACCCCAAAAGATGCCATGCTCCCAGAATCCAAAGTTGAAGTCGCGGCTGATATCGATGGTTGAGGTGTAGGTAAAAAACTCCGGCTGTATACGGCCGGTAAACGATTTGTATAAAGAAGAGATAGTCCAGCCCAAAATGCCCGCCTGAGCGAGCAGTGCGGCGGCATGCTGTAAATGCGTGTGCTTATATCGCACACCCCAGACATACAACCCAACAGGAATTAGTATGGGGGCAAAAAAGCCGATAACAGCGGCAGAGAGCGAGATGTCGCGGAACAGGTCTGCCCGAGTATGCGTAAAGTACCACCAATCAAAACCCGAGAGCACCAGAAGTGCCGTCAACAAAATGGCGAGTAAGTGAAAGAGTGCGTTGTATCCGCGAAATGCGTTGACAAAGCCGCGCGGCACCCCGCGTAAAAAGTCTCTAAACATTACTTATTGAGCGCGGCGCGGGTGCCAGGACCGGTAAAGCCAACTTGTTCGAGACCTTTTGATTTTTGAAATGCCTGCACGGCTTTTTTAGTAAGTTGCCCAAAGTAGCCGGTTGCAGAGCCAGAAAGGAGACCGAGCCCAATCAGTTTATTCTGCAGTGCAGTCACCTCTGCCCCACTGCTCCCCACGGTAAGAAAACTTTTAAACACATACGAGGGAGTAGTTTTTGTTGGAGCGGCAGATGCAGGCACCGATGTTGTAACGGTCCCCGTGATAGTAGAACCAGATGTGCTACTCGGTGGCCCGACCGTGACCGACACCTGTGTTGAAGCTTGGCGGCCGGCGCTGTCGGTGACAGACACTACAAAGGTATGTACGCCGATGTCGTTGTACAGAGGAGTCCATGTGAGCTTGCCGCCCTCGAGTTTGAGCGTAGAAGTGGCTCTGTTGGTATAAAACAGGTCAGTAACTGCAATAGTCGGCGAAACAAAGCCGACGGCGGTCGCATTGAACTGCAGTTTGGAATTTGCCGCAATATTTTGGGGAGCATCAAGCACCGAAACACTCGGCAAACCCTCGACCGTAATAACTTGCGTGGTGCTGGCGTAGTGACCTTGCTGGTCGCGCGCAGAGACAACAAGTTTGTGCACACCCACGTCTTTAAGCAGTGGCGTCCAATAAAAGGAGCCCGCGGAGGACATGCTGAAGGAGCTGATGCTGGAATTAAAAAACGGGTCTTCAATGCTATACACCGGACTTAAAAACCCGACGGAACTGGCAGTAAAGGAGACCGGCGTTCCAAAACGCACCGGGCCCGAGGGCGTAGGCGTACTTATAGACACGCCCGGCCTAGAGACGGTAATTGTTTGCGATGCGGTGGCACTTGCACCAAGCGAGTCGCTTACGGTGATAGTGAGCGAGTGTGTGCCGATGTCGTCGTTGTTGGGCGTCCAATAAAAGTTGCCGCCCGAGTCGAGGTGGCTGGTGCCTGCCCCACCGGCAAATGAGTCTATGAGTGTAAAACGCGGACTACTAAAACCCGAAAGAATAAGACTAAAGGTCACCTGCACGCCAGGGCCAACCGTGGCACTCGGCGAAAGCGCACCAATAGAGGCACTCGCTGCAAAAACAAACGAGGGCGCGAGCAGAAACGATGTAATACCGAGAACTCTAAGGAACGAAAGCATTACTGGTAAGTATAGCAAAATAACAGAGCTATATTTTAGTAATCCCAGCCTCTATTTCAGTTTGATAGAAAGGCTGAAAATGTGTATAGTTTTGATGTTCGAACGCATTCCTCGGTAGCTCAATGGTAGAGCAGCTCCCTGTGGCAAAACGCAGCTTTTCGGAGTAATCCGAATTGACAAACGAGGTGAATTCGGGGAAACCCAATCTGTTTTTACAGAGGGCAATCCCGAGCCAAGCTCCAATTTTTGGAGAAGGTGTAGAGACTATCCCGCAAGGGAGTAGTTCCGGCACCAGCCGGCACGAAGCGCCTCGCATCCCACAGTTTTAGTAAACTAGGATGATGATATAGTCCACGCCCGCTGTAATGCGGGAAGACGTGTAAGGAGTTGGTTGTAGGTTCGAGTCCTACCCGAGGAGCAGAGTTTGACTGAACAATTTAAATGTGCTTTATTGTTATTTAGACGCGTTTGTCATCCACAAAATAAAAGGAGTGAAGCTTGAACGGTTCTCAGCTTGAAGTCTGGGCCGCATCAAAGGCCGCTCAGAACAAACGTTGCCACCCAAACCTCAAGCCCGTTGTCTTGTATCGCAACGACGAAGCCAACGGCATGGGTGCACTATTCACCTCTGGTGGCAGCACTGTGCTATTGACCGTCGGGCATCTTTTTTGGGCGGAGATGCCTCTATGCCAGTGGATGTATCGCACTCTAAAGCCGGAGTCGAATGTTCGCCTTCCGCTTCTCACTGCGGAGCCGTTCTCCAAGAATCCAAGAGCTGATGTTGCGGTATGTACTCCCGGAACCATGCTCCACACAAGCCCGCTGGTGCCCAACTTCTTTTACGAAGGGACCCGTTGGGGTGGCGAGCTCACAGCGAATATCCGGAAGCCGGGAGAAACAAGTAAGAAACTTACTTCAACTATTAGCGGAGAGCGCCTCTCCAGCGTAGGAGAAGTGTTATACGCGGACGCTCCTTACGAGGCCCTCGACTACGCCTCAGTGGCAGGCGAGAGTGGAACAGTTTTTTGGGATGAGAACGACGAAAAAACGCTCTACATCCTGAAGGGCAACAGCCCCGAGGTCGCAAAGCACGCCCAACGGAAAAAGCTCTGTCGCTCAGGTAATATCACCCTTGCTCTTCGCCTCTCCATCAAATGAGCCCCACCCTTCGGTGGGGCTTTTTCTTTACCCAACCGTAAGAGGAGCTGACAGTTTTAAAACAGTGTGGTATTGTCGTGCCAGATTCTTTTAAAACCAACCACAGAAGGAGATCGGTTGATGAGAAAAACTGCACACTGGCTGAAGCGCCCTCCGGGATATGAGCTGTTTTTTGCTCCGCTGGGACCGACGATGAACCCCACCGAGCAGGAGTTGCTCCACTTTGCCTATGTTGCTTCGAAGTACGGCCACGCCGGCCAACTCCGCGACGGGGGGAGCCGCTACTTTGACCACCCCAAGGCGGCCGCGTGGATCTACATCGACGAACTCGAGGGCAGAGACGTCCGCATGATAGCGGATCTGCTGCTACACGACGTTCCTGAGGACTGTTACCTCATCTCGCCTTATCGGATGAACCTCAACTTCGGTAAGGACATTACGCTCGATGTCCGGTCGATGACCAAGCTCCCCAAAGGAAAAGAAACAACGCCGCAGTATCTCGCCCGGGTCATCGAGCGTGGCCCGTGGGCCATTACCTCCAAACTGTGCGACCGCCTCCACAATGTGCGGACGCTCAAGTCTTGCACACCAAGAAAGCGACGTGAACAGATAGGCGAAACCAAAAAGTACCACTTGCGGCTCCTCATTCCCGCACTAAAAAAGCATGGCGAGCCGTGGGCAACCTATGCGCATGAACTCGAAAAGAAAATCTGGGAAGCGCTCGATGTGTACAAAAATTATCTTTCTCGCTCGTAGCCCCATCCTTCGGTGGGGCTTTTTTATTTTTATCTATTCTATGTTATAAACATTTCGGCTACTGCACCTTAGAAAAGGAGAGTCCCGTGGCACGTCCGCTCGAAGTCGAAACCATTGTGCGCGCACGGCAGTTGCTTTCTGACCCGAACAAGTGGTGCGAAGGGGTGCTCGCGCGCACCTACTTCGGCATCCCCTGCTCGCCGACGATATTCTTCGCCAAGCGCTTTTGCGCCCGCGGCGCGCTTGCCCATGAAGCCTACAAACTGACCGGCAACCGCGCTCTCGCATGGCGGATCACCAGCCGCGCCGAGGCCATGGTGTGTCCGTTGAGATCGTCGCACAGCCTTTCGCTCGCCGGCATCAACGACACCTACGGCCGCGAGCGCGTGCTCAAGGTCCTCGGTCGCGTCCCTGAATTTGCCTGACGCAACTCGACAGTTCCCCGCCGCCCCACTTTGGGCGGCTTTTTTATTTGTACTAGTGCTATACTTTTTACGTGACTCAGGGAAAGCACTTTTTATTTGCGTGCTTTATTTTTGGTGTACTCTTTGCCCTGCCCGCTTTTGCATCGGCAGCCACTATCTACTCCAACTACACGAGCGGCAACGACACCACCGGTGCAGGCACATCGGGCAACCCGTACAAAACATTTCATAAAGCGTACACCGTCGCGAGCTCTGGAGACACCATCGACCTCACCGGCACCTTTAATTGGGCCAATGCAGACGAAACTGGTGATCTTTCTACTAGTGGCTACACCCTCACAACCGACAACCTGACTATCCGCGGACAGGGAGCAAACGCCACCATCATTCAAGCCGCCTCAACCATAGCTACCACAGACCGCCGAGTCTTTACTATGAATGCCGCGTCGACAACGTTTTCAGGATTGACCATCCGCCACGGCAACACGAGCAATGGCGGATGCTTCATCCTCTCCGTCGCCGGCACAACCACACTCAACACTGTGGCAGTAGACCGCTGTAATGCCAGTATCCACGGCGGCGCTTTTTATAACACCACTTCCAACACCAACGTTGTCGCGAGCAACAGCTCCTTTACGGGCAACACTGCCGGATTTTCTGGCGGCGGTTTCTTCTGGTCCACCACGGGTGGCACACTGCAGATGACCAGTGCAACACTCTCGGGCAACATCTCAAACATAAGTGGTAGCAGCAACAGCACCAACGGCGGTGCGGCACTCAACCTAGGATCGGGTACCATGCGACTTACCAACGTCACACTAACGGGCAACAGCAGCCCTTTTGGTGCGCTCAAGTTGGGGGGCGGCACGGCTCTGCTCAAAAATACCATTGTCGCAGGCAATACCGGCATCACCGCCGACAACGTCAACTTGTACCGATCCTCGGGCACCATTACCAGCAGTGGGTACAACATCTTCGGCCGGTACAGCACTTCGTACTTCAACGCCACAACCACCGGCGACTGGGACGACCGTACCGGTAGTGGCACCTACCGGCTCTTTTCGGTCGGTACGACCGGTACACTTAGTCTGAGTGCGACCACAACCGCCGCAAACGGCACGCAATACGCGCCGTTTGCTACCGGCTCTATCGGCATCAACCACGGCATCACCACGGCACACGGTTCGGTCACCATTCCTTCGACCGACCAGCTCGGCTTCAGCAGGAGTGGGGAGACAGACATTGGTGCGTACGAATATGACGGGGTCTCCGACGCGACCGCACCATCGGTGACACTCGACCTTCCTGCAAACGGTGCCAGCATCGGCGGGTCGTCTATCGGGATTACTGCCACTGCCTCCGACGATATCGCGGTGGCGGGGGTCAAATTTTATGTCAATAATATTTTGGTCGGCAGCGAAGACACCTCTTCGCCCTACAGCATTACATGGAACAGTCTTTCTGCGACCACGTCGGGAACAAAAACGGTGATAGCGGTTGCGCGCGACACGTCTAACAATTACGCCACTTCGACCAGTGCTACGGTGACGCTCAACAATACTCCGACCCCCTCATCTATAACCGCGAGCTCAACCGTGCGCGGCGTCGCGGCAATCACCTGGACAACGCCGTACGAAGGTTCATCAAGAATGTTCTTCGGGTTTGTAAGCGCGGTGAGTTCCTCAACCCCCGAGGCAAACGCCGGAAGCGGCGTCACCAGCCACTCGGTAGACCTCTCAGGGCTCCCCGCCTGCGCCGTGTATCAGTATGTGACCGTGAGCAGAACCTCTGGCGGCGACGCTGCAACCAGCTCAACCTCAAGTTTAAGAACAGCCGGATGTACCGGCGGAGCTTCGATAGTCTCGAACAATCAAGGCGCGGTAACCACCGGTGCCGGTGGAACACTCACCGAAGGCGTGCTGACGCTTACGATACCAACTTCGTTTACCGCATCATCATCATCGGCAACCTTCCAAGCAAGCCAGCTTGACGGCTCGACTTTTTTTGCCAGCGCAGGTGCTCCAAGCGGACTTACACGCGCCACCACTACCGTGTATCACCTTTCTGCCTACACCGACGAGTCTACCACGCTCTCAACTTTTACTTCCGCCCTTACAGTGACTATGTCGTACGACGACGCAGATGTTACAAGCGTGGATGAGTCGAGTCTTACTATCCATCGCTACGACGGCACCACGTGGTCAGAACTCTCGAGCTGTACGGTCGACACAGGCGCAAACACGGTCTCGTGTACCACGACCGGATTCTCCGACTTTGGCATCTTCGGCGAGGCCTCTTCCAGTTCAGGCGGCAGTTCAGGCTCCTCTAGCGGTGGCAGTGTGGTGGGGCTCATCGGCAGCACTGGAGTATATGTAGGCAACCCCGCGATCATACCTGCCGCGGCATCCGCATCGAGCACACCAGACACTCCTACCCCCACCGCTACGGCTCCAAATAAATTTATGTTTACCCGCAACTTGCGGGTGGGCTCTGAGGGCGAGGATGTGCGAGAGCTGCAGATATTCCTCAACTCAAAAGGGTTTGTGATTGCACAAAAAGGCTCCGGCGCTCCGGGCGAAGAGAGTACCACTTTTGGCCCGCGCACCAGAGCGGCGCTTATTAAATTTCAAGAAGCGTATACTACAGAAATTCTTAAACCGCTCGATTTGCAGAAAGGCACAGGCATCTTTGCCACCCAGACACGCAAGTTCGTCAACTCGCTTCCTTAAGCGATTTTGTAAAGCTGACAAACACAAACCGGTATGGTACCGTCGAGATGGTTTTTTGACCTTTTTTCGAACCCACGCACAGGAGCAAGACATGAAGCGGATGTTTGCAGGCGTTCTTTTGGTTCTGGTGTCGAGCACGGCAGCTAGTGCCAGCGAACTAGTGTGGCGCGGTAAAGTGCCCTCCGGCCAAGTACTGGAGGGGCCGATGATGGTGCCGGCCGGCGCATGCTACCCCACCATCCGCCGGTTGCGCGGAGTACAATACTACCGCCACGCGGAGTGCCCTGAGCATGTCCGCAACCACCTGAGCATCGGCGTACCGCTCTACGGCCACCCTATCAAAGGGCCCAAAGAGGCGCGGCGCGTCACGATCGATGCCAAAGGTTGGGTGGTGCTCACCTATAAGTAAGGGAGGGGCGAATGTTCTTCAAACTACTGACAGTCGCTGTGGTAGCTGCCCTCCTCTGGCAGATGATCGGCGTCTGGAGGACGGGCAGGGTGCTCGCAAAAAACCGCACATCGGCGGTGTTTCGGCGACATCAGGTCGGGGTGGCCTACATCGGTTGGCTCACGATACTTGCAGTCGTCCTTATCGAAGTGCAGGTGTGGATGAGTCCAGCGCCATACGCTTCGGGTCCGCTCCTACTCGGCTTCCATCTCGCGGTCGACGCTTTGATGGTAGCAGTATTTGCGGCGATTGTGTTGCACTTTTCGGGCGTCAAAAGCCCACAATGGCACAGCACACTAGCATACTCGTTCTTGGGTCTGTACTGTCTTGCAGCCGCTACCGGAGGAGTCATGCTCTACCGACTCCCAACGTAAACTGACGCCGCGGGTAATCCCGCGGCTTTTTTATTGGTCTAGTTGCTGTACCAACTGACGAGCCAACCGCGCATCAGTTGTATCTCGCTTGATTGCGAGGTGATAATATTGCTTGCAAGCTGCTTCATTTCTGGCCTGTTGGTCCCTGCCGCGAGCATCTGCGCCATCATGACCGCCATCTCGTGATGCGGAATCATTTCGGTAATAAACTCACGATCAAACTCGGCAGCGGCTACAGACTTTAGTGCCTCTGGGTCGCCGGTCATACCTCCCATGTGCATCCCCATACCACCACCTGTGGTGGCGGGGACCGCTGTGCCATACCACGACTGATACCACCCTCGCATATCAGCTATCTCCTTCTCCTGCGCTTTGATGATGTCGTTTGCAAGCGTAATCATCTCGGGCCGCTTGGAGCGTTCCAAAGCTATTTTTGCCATCGCAATTGCCCCTTCGTGGTGCGGGATCATTTGCGCGATAAAGTGTTGGTCTATATTTTGGCCCATCATCGAGCCGTCTGGCATCATGTGTTCGCCCGACACCGGAGCTTCTCCCCCACGCATGGCATAGCCACCTCCAAAACCGATAAGGAGAACCAGCAACCCAATAACGACTGTGTTTGTATTCATTACCCTCAGTATATACGTAATCAGTAAAGGAAGGAACTCTTAGCGATTTTGTGCTAGCCTAACGGTAGTTCCGATGCTCTTAGGGAGGAGTGTTATGAAAAATGCATCAAGTGCTCATACGGAAGTGGTTTTTGATGCTCTGTGGCAAGTTCACTGCGCGGTGGCCGGAGCTCAGCTGGCCGTTGCTGCCGCCAGTATAGCGATGACTCTGGAGTTCTGGAGCATGTGGCAACCATCGTTGGCAAGCCGCGCCATTGAGCTCATCGAACAAAGCCCCTTTGGCGAGCACCTCGTCATCCACGCCAAGTTTGGCAATCAAATCTCTCCGTAGCAGCCGCCCCAA
>CALREG010000022.1 GCA_943355135.1 Candidatus Nomurabacteria bacterium
ATGCACACGTCTTTCGCAAGCAACAGCGCAAGCCGGTCAACCACACCAAACTGCGCCACCTCATCACCGGCAAGGTGACCGAGCAAGCGTTCCATGTGTCTGAAAAGGTGCCGGAGGCCGACCTCTCCACCAAGTCGGTCAAATATCTCTACAAAAACAAGGGCGAGCAATGGTTCTGCGCCGAAGAGAATCCTTCAGACCGCTTTATGCTCTCGGAAGAGACTATCGGCACTGGCGCACAATTTATGAAGCCAAACATTATTGTCGAGGCATTGGTATTTGATGAAAAAATTATTGGCGTAAAGCTTCCTATCAAAATGGACTTGGCGGTGACTGAGGCCCCGCCCGCGGTTAAAGGCAACACCGCACAGGGCGGCAGCAAGCAGATTACGCTTGAAACTGGTGCGACACTCTTTGTTCCCCTCTTTATTAACGAGGGAGACGTGATCCGTATCAATACCGAAACTGGCGAGTATGTCGAACGCGTAGACAAAAAATAGAAAAAACAAAAACTCCTTTTTGCAGGAGTTGGGGTCGCAAAGAGATTTAACAGAATCTCTCCGGAGAAGAGGAGGTTTTTATTTTTTGCTAATTATCGAACGATGTACGGGAGGAGCGCCATAAAACGGGCGCGTTTGACCGCCTCGGCGAGTGCGCGCTGGTTAGCGGCCGTAAGGTTGGTGCGGCGACGCGGCATGATTTTGCCATGCGGGTTGAGGAACTTTTTGATAGTCTCCGTATCTTTGTAGTCGATGCGGATAAACTGCGGTGCGTAAAAATCTTTTTTCATATAATTTTCTTTTTTATTTGTTCTAAATAAATTTAGAACGGAA
Source organism: Candidatus Nomurabacteria bacterium (assembly GCA_943355135.1). GTDB lineage: Bacteria > Patescibacteriota > Minisyncoccia > Phycocordibacterales > SBAW01 > GWA1-54-10. The sequence goes on from CALREG010000022.1 coordinate 834, forward strand.
TGTCGTCGGGGTTAATGTCTTCTGCAGGGTAGTCTATTGCGTCTTCCTTCGGTGCGACCTGCGGTGCTTCGCTTACATCGCGAGCAGCGCTTGGTGCTCCACCTCCGCTCGAGCGCGGGCCAAACTGGACCGTGTCGGCGTTTATTTCGGTCTTGTACTGCTTGACCCCCTCCTTCTCCCAGCTGCGAGTTTTGATGCGTCCTTCAACATACGCGCTGCTCCCCTTCTTGAGATACTGCGCACAGGTCTCTGCCTGACGTCCAAAGACTACTATGTTGTGGAACTCAACCTCCTCTGCCTTGGTACCATCGGTCTTTTTGTACGTGCGATTGGTTGCGATGGAAAAGCTGCATACCTGCGCCCCAGACGGCAGAGCACGGAGCTCCGGGTCGCGGGTCAGGTTGCCAAACACCATCGCTTTGTTGATATACATACGTAAAGTATATACTTAGCCGGTAAGCGCCTCGAGCGACTTGTCGAGCTCGGCTTCCGAGACCTCTACCGGCTTTTCAGCGGCAGCAATAGGCTTCTCAATCGTTTTGCCCTCCAAGCGGTCAGAGGTAAATACCGAGCGGCGCGGAGCGGCGGCAATATCCTCACGAACGGTCTCGATGATGAGGAAGCGGAGTACTGATGGCATAGCACGGACAGCCTCAGTAAAGGCAGTGATGCTCTCGCGCTGCATAGCAAACTTGATATTGCCAAAGTAGCTCTCGGTGTACTTCTCGCGCTTGCTCTGCGTTGCGCGCTCTACTTGGTAGGCGAGCGTCATTTTTTGAGGGAAGCCCTCGCTGATTATTTCTGCATCGCCGAGAGCGGCGCGCACTGCCTCTACCACCTTAGAAACACCCTCGTCCCCTACCGTAGGTACGACATGAAAGCCGATCTCATAGACCGGGGTGGTGTTTTTGACCGTAGCCGAAGAATCGGCCGTGGTCGCTTGGGATGAGGCCTTATCAGCCTGCGACATATCTGCCATGTGTGGCACTGTAGCACAGCCCTGCAGGGCGTGCAAATAAGCTCTTACTGGGGCGTCAGGCGTGCGTCTATGGCATTACTGGAGTCTACATACCAACGAGCAGTAGCGGCTACGGGAGCGGTATCAGCCAGTAGCTCCACAGCGACAAAAACCCCTTGACCCAAGGTACTGTATGAATCGGCCTGCACCTCACCAAGGCCGTCCAAAAATGCCAAATACTGCTGTGCAATCGGGATAAAGTTGACTGTAAAAAACAGCTCAGCCGCTTGGCGCATATACCCGTAGGCATATGCTTCCACGGTATATCTCGATAGGCCATGATCATTGAGCCTGCAGAAACGTATAACGTCACCGCTAAAAATCCTGAAAAAACTAGGAGTCCCCGCTTTGTTGAAAGAAATTTTTTTACCACAGGCATTGCTTATATCTTACCGCAATTTAAAAATGGACGTGGCGTTTTTTGTGCTTGCTTGCGCAACTTCCTCAACCGAAACATTCTTAATTGCGGCAATTTTGGCAGCAACATGCTCAACATAGGCCGGCTCATTACGCTTGCCGCGGTACGGGACTGGAGCAGCAAAAGGCGCATCGGTCTCAATAAGCAGCTTATCCATGGGGCACAGACGGATAGAGTCGTCGTACATGTCGGTATACGTAACAGGCCCCGGAAATGAGAGGTAGCAGCCCAAATTTAGATACTGCTGTGCCAGCTCGCCCGAGCCCGTAAAAAAGTGCATCACCACCGGCACCGAAGGTTTTACCTCCGCAAGTAACGCGATAATATCATCGTGCGCATTGCGGCAATGAACGACAAGTGCTTTACGTGTTTTTTCTGCAAGAGCAACTTGCTGTAAAAATCGCTCTTTCTGCCCTTCTGATTTTTCAGAGCGAAAGTAATCCAAACCGCATTCCCCTATTGCCACGACCTTTTGGTCTTGAGCAAGCTCTTCGTATGCCGAAACATCAAACACTTCATCTTTATTATCATTCGGATGCAACCCAACACTCGCCCACAGAAAGTCGTGTTGACGGGCAAGCTCAAGTGCACTGTGGCTCGTCTGAAGGTCAGTGCCAATGAGTACCGCGCCCATTTCTTTTTCTTGCATACGCGCAATAACCTCGCCGCGGTCGGCGTCGTATTGTGAGAGCTGCAAGTGACAGTGCGAGTCGAACAGTTTCATTAATCTTTGCGCGGAAAAAGGTTCTCCGGCTTTTTGTTGGCTACAACCGCGTCGATTATTTTTTTACTTGTCTCAGGCAGTATCGGCTCAAGCATTTGGTCGATGAACGCCAACTCAGTAACCAGTTCAGCAATGATTGCCCTCCCCTTCTCCACATCCTCCTTTACCACCTTAAACGGCGCTGTTTCGGTAATCTTTTGATCGAGCGTTTGGATGCGGCTCCAGATATACTCGGTGGCCTTGTTCATCTCAAACGCATCGAGCGCGTCGGTAAATTCTTTTGGAAGCGGTTTCCATTCCAACTTTACCGGCTCTACAAGATGTGTCTGTGCAAGCTGCATGATGCGCGCGGAGAGGTTGCCGAGCCCATTTGCGAGGTCAGCGTTGTACGCATCTTTAAAACGCTCGAGTGTAAAGTCGGAGTCGTCAAACGGATGTATGTGTCGTGCGAGGAAGTAGCGCACTGCGTCGGTGCCGTACTCTTGTACCAACGCAAGCGGCTCGATAACATTACCGAGCGACTTCGACATTTTCTGCCCACCACTGGTAATAAAGCCGTGATACATCACACGGTCGGTGGTTTTAATCTGTGCCGACATCAGCATCGCCTGCCACATGATGGACTGGAAGCGCACTTGGTCTTTGCCGGCGATTTGCATCACCTCACCACTCTCCCAAAACTTTTTAAAGTTGCCGCTTATATCTTCCGGCCAGCCGAGCGTAGAGATGTAATTAGTGAGCGCATCAAACCACACGTACATAACCTGCGCGTCATCGTTTGGCACCGGCACACCCCAGCTCATGCGCGCCTTCTCGCGCGAGATGCTGAAATCCTCTAGCCCCCCCTTCACAAAAGTAATGGCCTCTTGCCGACGCCACTCGGGCAGTATCGAATCCTCATGCGAGAGATATGCCAAGAGTTTGTCAGAATAGTTGCTGAGCTTAAAAAAGTAGTTTTCTTCCTCAATCTCAACTGGCTGCATCGACGGATGGTTCGGGCACTTTCCCTCTACCAAGTCGCTCTCTTTAAGAAACATCTCGTCCCCGACACAGTAGAGGCCTTTGTACTTCTTTTTATATATATCTCCCGCTTCTGCACAGCGGCGCCACAGCTCAGTAGCCGCAGCCTTATGGCGAGGCTCTGTGGTACGAATAAACGCGTCATACGAAAGATTGAGTTGCTCCTTAAGCTTGCCGAAGCTTGCGGCATAGCGGTCCACATAGGCCTGCACCTCAACACCCTCCTCTGCGGCTTTTTGCGATATCTTCTGTCCGTGCTCGTCGGTACCGGTAGTAAAAAACACGTCCACACCCATCAGGCGTTTATAGCGCGCAATAATGTCTGCCTGCACGATTTCAAGCGCAAACCCGATGTGTGGGTCCGCGTTTACATACGGCAGTGTGGTAGTGAGATAAAACGGCTTACTCATCAGTGTAGAGGCTACTTCTCTTCCCTGTCGTCCGCAAGGCCTTGCTTGGCAAGGGCGCGCGTCTTCTCTCTATCCACATCGGCGACAAACTCCTGTATAGCTGCAGCAATCGGCACCGAAAGCAAAATACCCAAAAAGCCCGCGAGCTTTGCCCCGACAATGAGCGCGAGGATAACCAACAAGGGCGGCACCCCTACTATTTTTTTGACCACCACGGGGTATATGAGATGCGCCTCAAATTGCTGTACCACCAAATAAAGCCCACCCACGAGCAGTAGTGCCGTAAACCCGCCGTCGGCAAAAGCAATGGCGAGCGCGGGTATAGCGGCCAAAATCTGTCCGAACACCGGTATAAGCTCAAACAACCCTGCAAGCACTGCGAGCAAGAGTGCGTTCGGTATGCCAAGTATTGTGAGTCCTAAATAGAGTAATACACCCACAATAAGTCCGAGTACTATTTGCCCTTGCATCCATTTGCCGATTTTATCCTGAGAGCGCTTCCAGAGGTGCAGAACGTACGCCTGCTCTTTGATAGGCGTGATGACCCGCAAAAAGTCGTCGACACCAGTTGCTTGTACTGAAAAGTAGAACGAGAAGACAATAATAAGCACAAATGAGGTCAACCCGCCAAAGAATGCCGAGACAGTGGTAAAGACGCCACCGGTCGTGTCGGCGAGAGTTGTAGAAATATTACGCAGTAAGTCGGCCGAAGAAATTTGGTCTCCTACCGTCCCCCACGGCAGGAGCCCGTGAGTTACGTCAGTAATGTTGAGCGCAGAGAGAGTTTCGGGAAGCTTGCTCAAAAGGTTAGCCGCGTCGCCCAAGATTGGCGGAATAAAGAATATGAGCGCGCCTAGGAAAGTACCAATAACTCCCAGATACATCAGAATAACCGCGAGTATGCGGTGTATGCCGTGTCGGCTAAAAAACCGCACTGCTGGCTCCATTGCAGAGGCAATAACGACCGCAGTGAGCAAAATAAGGAGCAGGTCGCGCAAAAACCACAACAAAGCCGCCAACCCGAGGAAAAGTATCGTGCTGATGATACTCCCCGCGGTGATATGAATATTGACGTCTTTGAGCTTCTCCATCACCTCAATACTATACCTTGATTCGGGTTTGGAGGTAGGAAGAGAGGTCGGTTATGGCTACACGCTCTTGCTCGCCGGAGTCGCGGTCGCGCACGGTCACTGTGTCCCTCATCTCAGGGGTCTCGCCCAAGGTGTCAAAGTCGACGGTGATGCAAAACGGGGTCCCTATCTCGTCCTGCCGGCGGTAGCGCTTGCCCACATTGCCGTTGTCGTCCCACATAATCTGCGGGATGTCTTTCTTAAGCTCGGCATATATCTCGCGCGCTTTGTTAACCAACTCGGGTTTATTTTTGAGCAACGGAAATACCGCCGCCTTAACCGGTGCCACTGAGGGCTTGAATTTTAAATAGGTGCGCACCTCGCCGTTCTGCAGGTCTTCGGCATAGGCACTCGCCAGCACCGCGAGGAAGGTGCGGTCGACGCCGAAGGACGGCTCGATGACGTGCGGGGTTAGACGTTCTTTGGTTTCTTCATCGAAGTACGAAATATCTTTACCCGACCCTTTCATATGCGCCGAGAGGTCGAAGTCGGTGCGATATGCGAGACCATAGAGCTCTTTGCGCCCGAACGGAAAGTCAAACTCAAAGTCGATGGTGCGCTTCGAGTAGTGAGCGCGGTCGCCGTCCCCCACCTCGAGCTCGTGCACCGCGCTTTTTGGAATACCGACTGCTTCGTTGAATGCGTGTACTCCGTTGCGCCACTCTTCGAACTTACCCTCCCACTCGCTCGGGCGTACAAAGTACTCCACCTCCATCTGCTCGAGCTCGCGTACGCGGAAAATAAAGTCGCGCGGAGCAATTTCGTTGCGGAAGGCTTTGCCGATTTGTCCGATACCGAACGGGAGCTTGGGGTGGAAGGAATCCACCACATTTTTAAAGTTTACAAAAATTCCGCCGGCTGTTTCGGGTCGTAGGTACGAAACCGAAGAGTCGTCTTCCATGGCGCCGATGTTCGTCTTGAACATCATATTAAACTGGCGCGCTTCGCCGAGCTTCCCTGCACACTCAGGACACTTCTCTTTATTTTCCAAATGGTCGGCTCGAAAACGTTTTTTGCACTTGGCACACTCGACCAACGGGTCGGAGAAGCCACTCACGTGGCCGCTCGCCTCCCACACCTTCGGATGCATGAGTATCGCGGCATCAACGCCGTACATATCGTCGCGCCCCTGCACAAACATCTTCCACCAGATGTTTTTTATATTATTTTTGAGCTCCACACCCATGGGCCCGTAGTCCCACGTGCCGGCGAGCCCGCCGTAAATTTCAGAGCCCTGATAGACAAAGCCTCTGCGCTTGCAGAGCGATACGAGTTTTTCCATCAATCCTTCTTGGTCAGACATAGCTTTGTTTTACTGTTTCGGCTGGACAATGTCCATACCGTTTGAAAATCCTGCCTCAGAAAGACTGGTGGTCGGACCTTCTGCCGAAGCCGACACCTGCGCCTGTACAAAACGGTCGGTGCCCGAGAGCGCGGCGGTACCGGTGAGCATCGGCGTAGTCCCTACCTGAGAAGAGCTCGGGCTGAAGCTCAACTGGAAGCTCCCCGTACGAGCGGCAGAACTGTAGCCCACACCAGCCTTAAGGTCGCCGATGTCCCAACGCACGGTGCGACTGCCGGCATCATAAGATATTCCGCTCCCCGCTTGGGCAGCAAGGAAGGTAACGTAGGTCGGCAGTACGGCGGACACCGCAGTATTTGCAACTGCGTTAGAAGAATTTTTTGCAGTCCACTGGATGGTGTAGTTGGTCGCAGAGCCGACACGCGGCGGCATCACTCCAGTATTAGTAAACGGACCAGTAAAATGCAGCGCTTGTGCAAGCAGAAGCACTGCCGAGGCGAGTACCACCTGGGTCGAAGCCGCCGAAGTTACTTGATCAGGCACATTGCCTTGCCCTGCGCGCACCGCGCTCACCGTCAGAGAGAGATCTACTGCTGGGTTGGTGTATACAATGCCCCCCGCCCCCGGTAATAGCGTGCCAAATACAAATTGCAATGTGCCTCCGCCGCCTGGCGCCACCGAAGCCAAACTAGGATCCTGTGCAGAAGTCCACGTAATACTGTTGTCGTTGGACTGATAGAAGCCGCCGCCCGATTGTACTGAAGTCCGGTCAAACACCGGCCCTTTGAAAGTAAGCTTAATCTGCACGTCGCTCACCGACTCGGAAAGATTATTCTGCCAAGTCACGACACCTTGCAGACTTTTACCGGCAGTGGCGGATATTTTTGTTCCTGTCTTACCCTCGACCGCAATGCCGGCGGTAATAAAAGGTCGTTGCACAGTGAGTGTCGCCGGCACCGAAAGAAACGGCACCTGAATTTTACCGGCAGTCAGGTCTTTATTAGTTCCGGCAAGGAACCTAAATACGCGCTCGTCTCCATCCTGCCCATCTATGGAGCCCACAATAGTGATGACTTGCGTGGTACCTGGCGCCATAGTGCCGAGCCTCCACAAGGTAGAACCTGAATCAGTTTTTGGAGACGCTGACTGCACACTGTAGCCGAAGGGGTATTGTGCCTGCACCAACACATCCTGCACCGGCTCCTGTGCGTTGCTTTGCACCGTAACGGTCACTGTAAACGGCTGTCCTGCAATAGCCTCGGTGGGTGCCCCAACACGTACCGACACCGGCGAAGAGCCTATGGTGATAGGCGCGCTCCCCTCTTTAGTAAAGACCGCGTTGCTGGCTTGCACGCTGTAATCAAGCGCCGCCTTTATCATCTGCGCTTCGCCCTCGCTGCCATAAAAAATTGCGCTGGCAGTAATCTTGACCTGTCGCCCCGATGGAATCGTGCCGACGGATATCCGCTCATGCGCAAGCGTTTTAGTCGGATTCTTCGGATCGCGGGTGCCTGCAGGATAGTCGATGATCAAATCGGCAAGTTGTAGCTCAACTGTGTTGCGGTTGGTAATGATAAATTGCAAGTTGGCTATAGTACCGCCATCCACTAGAGCAGGAGCCACCACCTCCAAGTCTATATTTTCGGGAGAAATGTAGTTGTTGCCGCTCAAAAAGAATATGGCCGCGGCACTTATAGCAACAACGAAAAATATTGCCGACCCTATAAAAAACTTGGTTGCAAGCCCCATACCCGAACGCGACACAGGAGGAGGAACTATCAAGCGCGGGTCGTTTGGCTTGCGCTCACCCTCCCACGCAACCGGAGCGTGAGCCTCACTGGGGCTCAGTGGCGCCCGCACATCCTCCATTCCGCCTTGATGTTTGCGGGAGTACAGCGAATCCTTGAGATGATCTACACCCCTTTCGTCATGCGACATCCCTATAGTATACCTTCCCGACAAAAAATCGGGACAGGCTAAAGCCCTGTGGCTTGTAGAGAGTCGTTTATGAGCCTTATGAGCAATTTGCGGGAGCCCGCGGCCTGTAAGGCGAGCTCTGGGGAAAAGCGGTCGCTTTCTACAAATGGTGCGAGTGCTGGAAGCTCGGGTAAGTAGCCTAGGTGCGCCAAAATACGCAGAACCAGTACACACTCGACGCTGTCGGCGTTCTCCTCAGTATGTGCCAGTGTCTCAAACCCGCCATGCACCGTTTTATACAGCTCAGGCGTGTGCTCTGCACCGAGCACCAAGCGCATGAGTAATTTTGACACTTGTCCCAGACGTTTGCGTTGCGACGGTGTAGAACCCAAAAGATCACGCGACACTTCATCAACACCTGTAAGCCGCCACTCGGCCTTGCCGCGCACAAACGTGTAGCGTCCGCGGGAAAGTGTTTCTAATCCGTAGCGCAATTTGGACGCCTCGCGCCGCGAGCTGGTCGCTTTGGCACGCACGAGCCCAAGCTCGCTCGTCATAATATAGACAAGGGTGTTCGCCTCTCCCACCCCTTTTTTGCCGAGCACTATGCCTTCGGTAATATATTTTTCGTGCATTAGAGTCTTTCAAACACAGTCTCTTCTCCAGTTTTGGCTTCAAGATTAAGCAATCCCGTCGCTTCCATCAGCGCCTCGCGGTGCTTGCGGATAAAATCCGCATCGCTGGTCGTAATCAACAACCCTGGTCGGTCGGACATAGAAAGGTTTTGCTCTTTGCGCCAACCTTGTATAGCACGCACCCACTCTCTACATAGACCTTCTTCTTTTAATTCTGTCGTGAGTTCCGTATCAAGCACCACCTCTTCGTGCTGAGTAGTATCTTCTACTACGACTTTGACGTTCAACTCGTCGGCAATGATAGCGCGCAGTGATTCATCGCTGGGAAGTTTTTTTGCACTGAGCTTCGCGAGCGGTTGGCGGATTTTAATGCCGGCGCGTTCGCGCGCCTCAAGACCTTGGCTGGAGACCAAACGTATTGCTGCCATGTCAGCGAGGAGCACTTCATCTACCACAAGTGCCGTAGGCCATTGTGTAAGGTGCACTGATTCTGGCTCGCCTTCGCCACAAACACGACGGTACAGATCCTCGGCAAAAAACGGCATTACCGGCGCCATCACGCGCGCGAGCATACCGAACACAAACCGCAGTGTTGCGAGCGCTTGCTCTTTGTCCCCGCCATCTTCTTTAAAGCGGTCGCGCGAGCGGCGCAAGTACCACGTAGAGAGGTCGTCTATAAAACCCGCGAGTGGTCGCGTCGCACTATCAAGCTCGTATTTTTCAAACCCTGCAGTAGTGTCACGCACCAGCTCACCCAAACGCGAGAGTACCCACCGGTCGAGAATGTGTTTAGGCGCGGTAAAAGTTTCGGAAAAGGGAGTTGGGGTCGTGTTCATCTCTCCCTTTTCCGGAAGCTTTTGCTGCGCCTCTGCATACAAATCATAAAAGCTGCGTACATTATCAAGACGCATCAGAAGTTTTTTAGACACCTCGTCAACCCCCTGCTCTTTAAAGCGCAGGTCTTCTGCCTGTACTACCGACGACGACAGCAGGTAGTAGCGCAGTGCATCTGCGCCGTACTTCTCTACCACCTCCATCGGGTCAGGATAGTTGCGCAAGCGCTTGCTCATCTTTTGTCCGTCACTTGCCAAGATAAGCCCATTTACAATCACATTCTTGTACGGCGACTTCCCAAAGAGCGCGGTGCCCAAAACAATCAGCGAGTAGA
>CALREG010000023.1 GCA_943355135.1 Candidatus Nomurabacteria bacterium
GACGCGTCTCTCCTACTGCTTTGATAAGCGAGGGGGTGTCGCGGTCCGCATACAAAATGACCCGACCAAGCGAGTTGCGCGCAGCGCGCCCGATGGTCTGCACGAGCGACACCTCCGAGCGCAAAAAGCCTTCTTTGTCGGCATCGAGTATCGCTACCAGCTCTACCTCGGGAAGGTCGAGCCCTTCGCGCAGGAGGTTGACTCCTACCAGCACGTCATACTCGCCTTTGCGCAGGCTGGTCAAAATTTCGATGCGCTCTAGCGTCTCTACATCGCTGTGCAAGTAGGTCGATTTAATTTTGCGCTCCTTCAGATAGTCGTTTAAATCTTCGGCCATCTTCTTTGTGAGCGTTGTAATGAGCACGCGGTTGCCGCGCTTGACCACCCCCGCCACCTCTTCTATTACATCGTGCACTTGCCCTTTTTGACGAGGTTTAGCCTCGTCATTTCCTGTTACCGGGCGGATATCGATGATGGGGTCAAGGAGGCCGGTCGGGCGCACGATCTGCTCAACTATATGCCCCTTGCTCTTCTCCCGCTCATACGTACTTGGGGTGGCCGACGTATAGATGACCTGCCCTATCCGCTCTTCAAACTCATGGAACTGCAGTGGGCGATTGTCGCGCGCCGACGGGAGACGAAAGCCGAAGTCCACCAGCGTGTCCTTGCGCGCGCGGTCACCTGCGTACATACCGCCTATCTGCGGCACGGTCACGTGCGACTCATCAATGATGGTGAGGAAGTCCGGCGTGCCATCTTTTTTGTGGGGGAAGTACTCAAGTAATGAGTGCGCCGGCTCGCCCACCTTGCGGCCGTCGAAATGGCGCGAGTAGTTTTCTATCCCGTTGCAGTAGCCTATCTCGCGTATCATCGCGAGGTCGTAGTTGACGCGGCGCTTCAGGCGCTCGGCCTCGAGTAGTTTGCCTTGCTTTTCAAACAAAGCGAGCTGTTGCTTCAATTCATAGCGTATGTCCTCTATTGCGCGGGCGCGCTCGGCCTCGGGGGTGACGTAGTGCTTGGCGGGAAAAAGAAATACGGACTGCGCCGATTCCTTCTCCGCGCGGGTCACTGCGTCAATAATCCGCAGTTTGCCAATGTTGTCGCCCTCAAATTCGATGCGATACAGCACGCGCTCGCCAGTCGGCATAATCTCGACACTGTTGCCCATCGCACGGAAGGTGCCGGGGGTCAGGTCGGCGTTGGTGCGCTCAAAGTACACGCCAATGAGCTCACGGATAAGCTCGGCGCGATTTTTCTTGACTCCGCTCTTCAATTCCAAATGCACCTTGCGATACTCCTCGGGGCTGCCCAAACCGTAGATACATGACACAGACGCAACAATAATCACGTCTTTGCGCGTCAGCAACGCTTGGGTCGAGGCGTGGCGCAGGCGCTCAATTTCTTCGTTGATCTGCGCCTCCTTCTCTATGTAGGTGTCGGAGTGTGGGATATACGCCTCGGGTTGGTAGTAATCGTAGTAGGACACAAAGTACTGTACCGACGCATCGGGGAAGAACTCGCGATACTCCTGTGCCAACTGTGCGGCGAGTGTTTTGTTGTGAGCAATAACCAGTGTCGGCTTTTGTATAGCCTCGATCACATTGGCGGCCGTAAAGGTTTTGCCCGAGCCGGTCACGCCCAAAAGCGTCTGGTGCTGCTCACCCGCCTTAATCCCCTTAATCAAAGCGGCAATAGCCGCGGGCTGATCCCCCGCTGGTTTATGTGTAGTTTTGAGCTTAAACGCAGCCATCCGCACACTCTACCGCACTTTGTACTGCGATAAAAATTCGTCTCGATACTGCTCAAAATTTCCGTCCAAAATAGATTGGCGGATTTTTTCTACCAAGTGGGTCAAAAAGTACATGTTGTGCATGCTCGCCAAAATTGGGCCGAGCAATTCTTTGGTTGCGAACAAGTGGCGGATATAGGCCTTTGTATGTTTTTTGCACACCGGACACTCGCAGCCTTCATCGAGCGGCGAGGGGTCGTCTTTATACTCAGCATTGGGGATTTGTATCTTCCCTTTTTTGGTATAAATCCCGCCGTTGCGCCCGTTGCGGGTCGGGAGCACACAGTCGAAGGTGTCTATCCCTGCCTCTACCCCAATAAAAATATCTTCAGGCTCGCCGATGCCGAGTAGATGTCGCGGCTTGTCCTTGGGTAGTTCCGAATTTACTTTGTCCAAAATGCCGAGGATGTCGTGCTTGCTGAAGGAGCCCCCGATGCCGTAGCCATCAAAATCCATATTTGCCAAATATTTTGCAGACTCGAGCCGCAAGTCGGCATAGCGCCCACCCTGCACTATCCCGTATATCCCCTGCTCGTTATTTTTTGTGATATTTTGTCGATGCGCTCTGAGCGAGCGGTCCGCCCAGCGATGTGTCCTATCCATGGCTTCTTTTTGGTAGTCGTAGTCGGCTGCAGGAGAAGTGCACTCATCAAACGCATAAATAATATCCGCGCCGAGCCCGTGCTGGATTTCTATCGAACGCTCGGGCGTAAAGCGGTGCAACGTACCATCAACATGCGAGGTAAACGACACCCCGTCTTCGTCGACTATCGCGAGCTTGCCGTGGCTCGTCGCGAGATCCTCATCGTACACAGCTGGAAAAAAAGTTTCTTTCGGAGGAGTAGAGCTCCCGTTCATCTCTCCAGAGAAAGGAATTTTTTCTCCAGCTGTGACTTTTGAAAGCTTCTTCCCAAACCCCTCACCTAAAGAAAAGACTTGGAAGCCGCCCGAGTCGGTCATGATGGGGCCGTCAAAGCCCATAAACTGGTGGATACCGCCCAGTTTTGCTACCAACTCGGGCCCCGGCGAGAGATACAAATGGTAGGTGTTGGCAATGATGGTTTGTATGCCAAGCGCGCTGAACTCCGACGATTTTATTCCCTTAACATCGGCTTTAGTTCCCACAGCAACAAACGCCGGAGTCTTAATATCGCCGTGCGGTGTCGAAAGAACCCCCGCCCTCGCGAGCGAGTTCGGGAGTTCTTTTTCAATAGTGAGTCGTATGGGCCGCACGCTTGGGATATTACTGTGCGGAAGTCACCTTGACCAGCTCTACTTCAAAAATAAGCGTCGAGTTTGCGGGGATAGGGCCGTTTGCTTCTGCACCGTAGCCAAGGTTCGGCGGGATGATGAGCAAGCGCTTGCCTCCCTCCTTCATACCCACAAGACCTTGGTCAAAACCAGCGATGACTTGTCCGACACCGAGCGGCAGCTGAATCGGAGCCTTGCCGACCGAGGTGTCAAACACCGTGCCGTTTTCAAGCTTGCCGGTGTAGTGGACCGTGACCATGTCGCCAGCTTTGGCCTCGGCGCCGGTGCCGACTACTTCGTCCTGCACAATGAGTCCGGTAGCGACTGCCGGCGACGCGGCGTTAGGAAGACCCTCTGATACGTCATATATAAAGAAGAGTCCCACCACTGCAAGACCTGCCGCGACGGCTATGCCTGTAATAATATTCTGATTCATATACGCAGTAGTATACCCTATCGCTCCAATGAGGCAGCCTCGGGTGTCAACACCACCCCTTTATACCCCGCCACGCCCGCCTGCTGATTGACCGCAGTGATGTTTGCAGAAAGAAAATTGCTATTAATCACCAGCATGGTGAGCGCGACGCCGACCACCAGCGTACCGGGCAGGAGTAGGTCGCGCGCCTGAATTTGAACGTGATGGAAGAACGCGATGGTAAGCGCCAGCATCAGGAGCGCTATAATACTGCCTAATATCCACGCGGTAGACTCTCTAGGCTCAGAGACAAGTTTGCCGAGGTTGCGAGCGAGCGAGTCGCTGAACGAGGATGAGGGCCCGATCTCGGCACCAAGTACCGCCGCGCGCGAACGTGCTGCCATCGCTTGGGTGGACGGCTTGGCAAAATGCTGCACCACAAAGGTCGCCGGCTCGCCTTTGTACACACCCTGCGCGATGCCGACTCCTACTTCGCTGTAGACCCGCTTCACAGTGTTGGCACGGTGGGTGGGCGACGCCATCCAACCTGCCAGCACATCTTTAGAATCGATAAAGCGCACAGCCAAGTTTTCCCCCGCGTACTGATAGTCGTATCCGCTGGCGTCTATCCACTTCCACGGCTCTTTGCCGTCCGGCCCGTTGTGCGAAAAGTAGCCCAACTTTGCCATATCGTCGGCTTTGGCCTGCGCTGATTGATTGAGCAGCTTGTTTTCTGCAACTACCGGAACCTTATTTTGCTGGCGCTGAGAGTTGGTGAGCGAAATAATTTCGCTTTGTATAACCGCGGCCAAAAATGCGTGCCCCCCTTCTCGTGCCATCAAATTGAAGACGAGTGCTCCTTCGGCCAGCAGCGCCACCGCGAGCAAAAACATGAGCGAAGTCTTGCGCAAAAGATGCGGGCGATAGGCATTGTGATGTGAGGGTACAAAAAGCTTCTTTACCCACAACAAAAATCTCATAGTAGAATAGTAGCATGCAAAAAAACGCGGTTGCGGTGGGCATTTTGGCCCTGTTACTGTTGCCGACTTTCGCGTCCGCGGCAGGGTTTGCCAAGCAGTCGCTCTTCCTTTCAAAATCGGTAGTGACCGAGGGTGACACCGTGCTTATCCACGCCGTGGTCAATAACGAAGCCTCAACCGGCTTTGCTGGCACCATGACCTTTTCTGAGGGTAGCGCAACCATCGGCACCGTCCCCGTATCGCTAGATGCTGGTGAGGCGGCGGCGGTTTCGGTGTCATGGAAGCCGGTCAACGGCGCGCGCACCGTAGTGGCAGAACTCAAAAAAGGGGCTGATATTGTAGAAAAGCAATCTGCAACCTTTGCTGTCGCGGCCAAAATTGCCCCCGTCTCAAACACCAACAGTCTGCAATCCGCGGCAGCGGTCGAGTCGTCGGCAAAAATCCAAGAAAGTATAGCGGGCGTATCGCCTACCGCCGCCGATGTAACCGCACCCGTCTTTACACTAGTAGACGGCGGGCGCGCCGCACTGTCTGATGTGCTTGATGCGCAGATAGCCAACACCAAAAAGAACTTGGGCCCGGCGGCTGGCGCCCCGAGCGAAGTCTTGGGAGCAGAAGTGGTGCGCAACGCATCAGAAAATCCGATGGGCGCCTTTTGGCTTATTCTCCAAACTTTGTACTTGTACTTTTTGACCCTATTGAGTTTTATTATCAGCAGTGCAGGTATCTTCTACCCCGTGGCCGCGCTCCTTATATTTTTCCTCCTCTGGCGTATCATCCGCCACTACTGCCGCCCCGCGTATTAAAAAACCTACTCTTTAGTAAGAGTAGGTCAGAATCGGATTCCACTGCACTTTCCAGCCGGGCATATTGCTGAGCAAGTGTTCGCGGATTTCGGCCAGCCCTTCGAGCGTGCCTTTCCGGATATCCATTTCGTTCGAACCGGGCTCGATAGCCACCACCAGCACCACCTTGTGCTTGTCGCGGTACTTGCTCAGGTACGGCCACGCCTTGTTGATGCTGGACTTAATCTGCAGGGGCACAACCCCGATATCCAGTTGGGCGAACCCGTCGCAACCAATCGCATCCTCCTGTTTGGTTGCCTCGCGGATCTCGCGAAGCCATCGCGGCCGCATTTCAAGCGGTACGCTCTGCATCGCGTAAAAAAACCTGCTTTCCGTCTCCAATCCAAGGTGACGGTTCATGTCAGACATTGCCACCTCCTCTTGCCACATCTAAAAGCACTATACCACACCCTTAGTAGAGCGGTAGTGCCATATGGCGATACCAAATAAAACTACAGTGGTGACAGCCGACATCGCGCAGTACTGACAGAGTGCTCCGATGACAGTGAGCTGGATATAAAAAATTGCCCACGCCGAGTAGAGCACCCCAGCACCTGTGTACGCAAGCGCGCCCACGCGCAGGCCGAACGATTTTGGGTCAATCGCAAGCAGGACAGTAAGGCCGAGTGTGTACATATAGTAGACGAGCCCAATATACGACCACGGTACGCCGAAGAATTTTGAGTGCTCGCTCGTAAGCACTATCTCACATCCGCCGATGGCGCAGGTCGGAATGAGGTTCATATACTGAAAGTACGACAAGTACGCAGTAATCCCCAGCCCCACAAACGAAGCCGCAATCAGCAAGTAGGGGCCAAGGGGTAATTTCTGTTCCATATCACTATTTTATATCACGTTCGGCCTCCCGATGTCTTACGGTAGGTTCGTTCATCCCAAAATGGTGTGCCACCTCGTGCCAGATAGTCTCGCGGATGACTTGCCCGATAGGCAGATTATCCTCGACTGCAGCACGCTCAATCGGCCATTGATACAAAGTGATGGTGTCGGGCAGTGTTGCCCCTACTCCATAGAGGTCGCCCCGCTCCGTGGTCGGCACACCTTTGTAGAGCCCTAAGAGAGTTTCGTGTTCGTGCAGGCCATTCTCGAGCCGTGCTTGCGCATCAGGTTCATCTTCGACCAAAAACGCCACATTTTTTATAAGCGTGTGGAACTTTTCAGGAATTGCGTTCGGAAACTCAGCTTCCACCAGTTTTTCAAATTCTTCTCGGGTCATAAGGTAAGCATAACAAAATTGTTTTAGAAAAACCTAGGCGGGGGCGGCCAAAGGGAACATTTTGGGGTTAAAGGTTTTTCTACAAATAATTTTGTGAAGCTATTTCAATAAACTTTTAAACTTGGCCTCAACCTTCTCCAACTTTGGCGCGATGATGAGCTGGCAGTAGCCGGCGTCTTTATTATTTGCGTAATAATTCTGATGATAATCCTCCGCTTTATAAAACTGCTTCAGTGGCTCTACCACGGTGACCACCGGCTTTACAAACCCGTAGCCGAGGTTGCGTATGTAGTGTCCGGTCATCTCTTTTTGGCGTTCAGTAGTATAAAACACAACCGAACGGTACTGCGGACCAATGTCTGCCCCCTGCCCGTTGACCTGTGTCGGATCGTGGCTCGCAAAATAAATCTGCAGGAGTTCAGGGAATGCGATGAGGTCTGGGTCATAGACTACCTTAGCCGACTCGACATACGGGGTCGTACCGGTCGAAACTTCTTCGTAACTTGGACCTTTGGTGTTTTGTATCAAGGTTGAACCTTGATACTCAGGGCCTGCATAGCCGGGCTCCACCGACTCCACACCCTTAATCATCAAAAAAATAGCCTCAGTACACCAAAAACATCCCCCACCAAACACGATTGTCTCTTTCATAGGTTTAGTATACTCTTTCGTCGGAACCAAGGGAGGTTTGCATGTCTGTCATAAGGGCTATGTATATCGCGCCCACCGCTGGGGCACCAATGATCTTCAAGACCGAAGTACGCGCGATAGCCGGGCTTGGGCTCGAGGGCGACCGCTATGCTCTGCAACTGGGTAGCTGGAAGGCCAAAGGCGAGACGACGCACAAGAAGAAGCGCAACGTGACGCTCATTGCGCTCGAGGATATCCGCTACAGCAACTCGCTGATGCTTCCGAACCACCGCTATAACAGCAGCGAGACGCGTCGAAATTTCGTTACCTATGGCACAAACCTTACGTTTCTTTTGGGGAAGGAATTCTCGATCGGCCGCGTCCGTCTGCTCGCTATCGAGCCATCCGACCCCTGCGACCGGCCTGATAAGCTGTGCGGTAAACGCGGCTTCGAAGCTGCCTTCGAACGTCGTGGGGGCCTCAATTGCGAAATCCTAACCAGCGGCCTCATCCGCCTCAATGACCCAATCACTATGTAGCACCGAGGTTCAACCTCGGTGTTTTTTATTCACGTCCCTATGGACTCTTTCGCTCGAAAGGTTCTAAAAGATGCTACCACGCTGTATTTTTCTACTGCTGCCGGCTTTCAGTTACAGCTTTCAGCAATTGCTCAAAGGGTGTTGTGTACGCACTGTACACTGGCTGCGTCGCTTCTTTGAAGAGACCTCGCTGTGCAGGGGTAAGGGTGATTATTTTCACGCCGGCCTTCCTCAAAGAATTACGTACTTGCTCCTCGTATGCTACGGAATCCTGTTTTTCTAGCACCGCGGCTTCGTGTGCCGCCTTTTGTAACGCTTTTTGCTGACGCGAAGAGAGCGAGTCAAAGAATTTCTTTTCTACTACGATAACCGTAAGAGAAATGCCGTGATTTGTTTCGGTTACATATTTCGGAAATGCGGGTGCGTGTGTAAGAAGTAGACCAATTCGTGAGTAGGTAGTTTCAACCGCCTCAACAGTCTTAAGCTGTTCCGGGTCGGGCTTCGGTTCACCGAGCGGATAAAACACCGGTGTAGCACCAAGCGAAATCAGTGTTGAAATCTGAGGTCCACCAAAAAAGTAGGACCATATACGCATCCCTTGTATGTCTGCTGGAGTATAGATCGGCTTAGTGTGCGACACAAAAATCCGGAACCCTCCGCTCATAGTAAAGGCGAGTGCTTTGTAGGGAGTATGTTCGGCAAGCGTATCAAGTACCATGTTCGCTTTAGGACCGTCCAAAAACTTAAGTGCAGATTCGTAATCATCAAACAAAAACGGCATCGCCAAACCATTAAAGATTGTTGAATGGCTGCTGCCAATATGCTCTATGTAGTCTGAAACGATTTCGGCCTTATGCAACTCGAGCACCTTCATTGTAAAATGATCTGTCGGCGGTATATCTAAGTCTGACGGATATAGCGTACCGCCAAGGCTCAGCGTACCGTCGCTTTCATCCGCAATTATTTTTGCAAAAGTTTCCGTAGAGCGATCAAAAATCTCTTCTTGTGAATGTGGGAGTAGCCAGCGCAACGCGGTCGCGTGTTCTGTCTGGGTGTATGCTTTAGCTACAAAAAAACCCGCCAGCGCAACGACAACAAGTCCAACAAGCCATGCCTGTCTATTCATAAGCATTACTGTAGCATAAAACAATACCCCCAGAGCAACCCGTGTGGACTATACTGTAGCGGTCTATTTCAGATACTTCTTGTCTTTGAGTTTCTCTGGCAAGTAGCTCTCCTTGTCATACAATTTGTAGCCTTTGTGATAGCCGAGATCTTTCATAAGCTTAGTCGAAGCGTTGCGGACTTTCATCGGCACGGCCAGGTTGCCGAGCTTTTTGACATCATCAAGCGCCTCAAAGTACGCGTCGTATGATTTGCGGCTCTTTTTTGATTCTGAGAGGTACGCGACGCCGTGTGCGAGGTTGATAGCGCATTCGGGATAGCCTGTTTTTTCGCACGCTTCAAACACGGCATTTGCGACCACCAGCGCAGTGGGCTGCGCCAACCCGATGTCCTCACTGGCAAAGACAACCATGCGCCGCGCAATAAACAATGGGTCCTCCCCGCTCTCGACCATCCGCGCAAGGTAGTAGAGCGCGGCATCGCCTTGGCTGGCGCGCATGCTTTTTATAAATGCCGAGATGGTGTTGTAATGCTCCTCCCCTTTTTTGTCGTAGCGCAAGTGCTTGCTCTGCACCGTCTCCTTCAAACTTTCGAGCGTAATTTTGCCATATAACTTTTGCGTATTTTCCAGCACCGTAATAGCTTGTCGCGCATCCCCTTGAGCGACTTCTATCAACCACTCGCGCGCATCTTTGGGAACCTTGAGTTTAGTATTTTTGATGATTGTCGTCATATCATCTTCCGTTAGTTCGTTCAATACAAATACCCGTGCACGCGACAGGAGCGCCCCAATGACCTCGAAACTCGGATTTTCGGTCGTGGCACCAATGAGCGTAAGGTCGCCGCGCTCAACAAACGGGAGCAAAAAATCCTGCTGAGCTTTGTTGAAGCGGTGTATCTCGTCTATAAACAAAACTTTGGGGCGCATATCAAACTTAATACCGCCCTTTTTGCCCAAAACATTTTTTATATCTTCCTTCCCCGAATCAACTGCTGAGAGTTCATGAAATTCTGCATTGAGCGCATTTGCATATATCCGCGCCAGCGTCGTCTTGCCCGAGCCGGGCGGACCCCACAAAATAAAAGAAAATAAGTGCTTCCCCTCTATTGCCTCACGCAAGGGTTTCCCCTTGCCCACCAAATGTTCTTGGCCGACAAACTGACCAAGTGATAGCGGGCGTATCCGAGATGCAAGGGGTTCCATCTCACTACTATACTCCTACCCTTCTACACAAGGTACACAAGTCTAAAACTCCCTTGTTTCGCCCGATTTGAGTGTCACATACTCTATCCCTTGTTTGGGCAAAACCATGTCGCACCAACGCTGTGATGCACCATCCGGAGTAATCATCCCA
>CALREG010000024.1 GCA_943355135.1 Candidatus Nomurabacteria bacterium
ACCGAACCTATGGCGATCTTGACCGCCTCGGCGGTCTTCTCTCCTATCAAAATTTTAAATTCGCTCCGCACGTAGGCCACGATGTCTTGGTTGAGCTTCTCGCCGGCGATGCGCAGATTTTTAGAGCGGACAATACCACCGAGCGAGAGCACCGCGATGTCGGTGTTGCCCCCGCCGATGTCTACCAACATCGAGCCGACCGCCTCGCGTATGGGGAGCCGGATACCAAGCGCCGCGGCTATCGGCTCTTCTATAATATGCACCTCGCGCGCGCCGGCGTTTTGTGCAGCGTCTTTGACCGCGCGCATCTCCACGTTGGTGATACCGCTCGGGACCCCAATGACGACGCGTGGGCCCAGCATTTTTTGTTGCAGACCCTGCGCACGATTCATCAAATACGAAAGCATTTCTTCCGTCGCCTCAAAGTCGGACACCACGCCGTCTACCAGCGGCTTTACGGCCGTAAGGTGCGCCGGGGTGCGGCCGAGCATGTCGCGCGCCGCAGTGCCCACCGCGACCACCTGTCCGGTCTTTTGGTTGACTGCCACCACCGACGGCTCGGTCACGACGATGCCCTTGCCGCGCAAATAGACGAGGGTGTTTGCAGTGCCCAAGTCCACCCCGATATCGTTAGAGATAAGCGGGAGAAATTTATTTTTGAGCCGCCGAATCATAGGCTCGATTTGTGAGACGTGAGCTGCCCGATGAGCTCCGAGAGTGTGTGGTGTACCGTGCGACCACTGTGGCGCTCGACGCACTCAAACTTGCCCTCTGCAAGCGACTTTTGCGACACGACTACACGCAAGGGAATACCAATGAGGTCAGAGTCGGCAAACTTTTCTCCCGCACGAGCATCACGGTCATCCCACAAAACCTCGATCCCCTCGCCGGTCATCTCGCGATACATCTCTTGTGCCTCTTTTTGTACCTCGGCATCATCGCCAAGTTGCACCAAGTGCACCGCAAACGGTGCAATAGCTTGTGGCCAAACAATACCCTTGTCGTCAGCGAGTGACTCTACTACCGTGCCCATCAAACGCGCGGGGCCGATGCCGTATGAGCCCATTACGACCGGCACTGCTTCGCCCGCCTCATTTTTGTACGTTAATCCAAGCGCATCAGAAAAGCGCGTCCCGAGTGGGAAGATGTTCCCCACCTCGATTGCCTTCTCCTCGCGGAGATCCTCTTTGCGCAGGCCAAGCTCCGAGAGTGCTTCGTCGTTGTAGACCTCTTTGTTGACCGCCAGCTTGCGACCCTCGTGTATATAAATAGTATCCTCTCCGGCCTCGCAGACCGTCTGGAACTCATCGCTGAACTTTGAGAAGGAGCCGCCGCTCGCAAACGTGCGATAGGTCTTGGCACCAAGACCAACGCGGTCGAATATTTTTATGTAAGCCTCGGCGCATGCTTCGTAGAACTTTCTAAACTCTTCCTCGCTACGCGAGAATGAGTAGAGGTCCTTCATAATGAACTCCCTCGAGCGCATGATGCCCGACTTGGCGCGCAACTCGTTGCGGAATTTTGTTTGAAATTGGTACACGTACTTTGGCAGGTCTTTGTAAGAGGCAATATGATTGCGCATCAAATCTGTAAGCGGCTCTTCGTGTGTCGTGCCGAGCCCAAGCTCTGAGCCGGACTTCAAGTGCGTTTTAAACCACACATCAATCGCCTCGTCGCTCCAGCGGCCAGACTTCTTCCAGACCTCCGGGTCCTGCAATGCCGTGAGCGAAAGTTCTTGCCCACCGATGGCGTTCATCTCCTCGCGGATAATGCCGATGGTCTTGTTGAGCACGCGGAGCCCCAGTGGCAAGAACGCGTACACGCCCGCCATTTCTTTGTGCACATAGCCTGCGCGGATAAGGAGCTGCGCGTTTTTAGAAACTTCGTCAGACGGAGCCTCTTTGCGCGTTTTAGTAAAGAGTTGCGATTGCCTCATGCAAAGCATTGTAAGCCTAAAGTGGCAGTCCAGCAAAAGGCCTGCCGGCTGGCTGGCAGAGATTTCAGCCCTATGCCCAATACTTGACTTTTAGTATAAAATATGCTAGGATTATAGAGGCTGCTCATTGTGAGACATGGCCGACACTCAACCCGGAGAGAGACGATGAACGTACAAGCGATGGCTACCCAAGCTCCCGCATCTCTGAACTCCCGCACCACCGGCGACAAATTGACGCCGCTGGCACGGATCGAAGAGGCAGGCGAGTTTAATCCTGACCTCCCCTACCTCGCGGTCACGCACGAGGCGCCTGACACCGATGCGATGGTGTGTCTGTGGTTCATCAAGAACCTCATCGCACTGCCCGCGGGTCGCGACTTTGATTGGCGCTTCGTCCGTTCTGGCGAACGTCTCTCTATCGTCGACGGCACCGGTTACAACGTGATCCACGTTGACACCGGCTTCGGCAGGTTCGACCAGCACGGTATGCAAATGGAACGCGGTTCAAGCTTCGAGTTGCTCGCCGAGCACTTCGGCTATGCCGATGAACCGGGTATCCGCGAGCTCGTCGAGCTCACCCGAGCCACCGACAACGTCGAAAAGGTTGACCCGTGCTCGCTGCACTACTTCTTCAAGGGCCTGCGTGGCACCGTGAAGAAAGAAGACGGCAGGACTCCGGACTGGGAGACCATTCTGCACCACGTCTTCGTGGCGCTCAGTTCGCTCCACAGCCATCACTGTATGGTGGCCAAGGGCGACGAAAACTTCAAGGCGAAGGGTCAGGTCGAGGAGCTGCGCAACGGCGTCAAGCTGTGCGTCAACCTCTTCCAGGACATTCACCAAGAAGCGGCGTTCCGCGCCGGCGTCAATGTCATGGTCTGGTGCAAAAAGAAGAAGGGCAAAATGATGGTGGGTGTGCAGAGCGACGGGCTTCGGCTCGGCAATCTGTGCGCTGCGCTTCGGCTCGCCGAGGCACAGGCCCGCAACATCACCCTTACCGCATCCGACCTCAACCAGCTTGGAACCCTGGAGCACCAGCCGACCTGGTTTGCGCACCGGAGCAACAAGTTGATCCTTGCAGGCTCGCTCACGCACATCCCCAAGGACGACGAATACACGCAGCTCTCGCCCAGCCTCATCGCCTTCATCGCACGGGCCGCTCTCAGCAACCCGTCGATGTCTCCGGACAAAGTCGTTCGGTTGGCACGCGAAGAGCGTCGGAAGATGCCCGACCAGAAGCTGCAACCCAAGACCTAAGAGGCATGTTGCCTCCGAGCCCCACCTTCACAGGTGGGGCTCTTTTTATCCAATCAACTTGGCGATGTCGTGATACGTCACCACCACCATGAGCAAAATCAGGAGGGCGAAGCCCGTGAGAGAAAGCGACGTAATTACTTTAGACGACACCGGCCGGCGGAGTACCGCTTCGACACCAATGATAAGCAAACGGCCGCCATCGAGCCCCGGAATCGGAATGATGTTGATGATAGCGAGGTTGATAGAAATGAGCGCGGTCAGGTATGCTGCAGCCGCAAAGCCTTCTTGCACGGCGCTTGCGCCCGCACCAGCGATGCCTATTGGCCCCGAGACCGCTCCCCAATCGGCCGCACCGCGCGCCAACTGACTAAAGAAGCCGCCGAGACCCACCGCCGTAGCAATGGTCACCTGCTTTGCCGATACTGCACCTTGCAGAAGTGCCAAATGCGGCGGCAGCTGCAAGACTCCCACGTCCGCCATGGTTATGCCAAGTACTTTTTTATCTGGCGTGATACCTTCTGCGGGCATAGCAACAAATACTTTTTCCTCGCCCTTGCGCAACACGGTTATCACAAAGCTGTCGTTTTGATGCTCGCCTATAAAACGGGTGACATCTTGTGCCGTTGCTCCAGTCGGCAATGCATCAGTTGCTGTTTGCAAAGAAAGTATACTGTCGCCCGCAACGAGGCCGACCTTCTCGGCGGGAGACGCGGCAAATACCTGCCCTATCATCGGGCGCACATCGCGCACCTCGCCGAAGGAGGCCGAGTTCGGAGTAGCGGCCATGCCCGCCATGTAGCCGCCCGAGAGCGCGAGCCAGCCGACCAGAAGGTTCATGACGACACCCGCAACAATCACCGTCGCCTGCACCAAACGAGGTTTGCTTGCCATACTGCGCGGGTCTTTTGCTTCAGTGCCGGGGTCCTCGCCGTGGATGCGAACAAAGCCACCTACTAGAAGTAAGTTGAACGTATACTCTGTCTCGCCGTATTTAATACGCAACAGGCGCGGAGGAAAGCCGATTGCAAACTCGTCCACTCGGATACCAAAGAGCTTGGCCGCCGTAAAGTGCCCGAGCTCGTGCACCCAGATGAGCGCAATCAGTATGGCAATGAATATCAGGAGAGACATTTAGTTAGATATCTCTTTTTCTTTGCGGTCGAGTGCGGCATCAAAGTTTTTGTTGGCGGCATCAACACGCTTTTGCATTTCGTCTTTAGACTTAAACTTTTCGTCCTCGGTCAGGAGCTTTTCCTTTTCCTGTTTTTGGATGTCGTTCCACACATGGTCGCGCGCGGCGCGTAGCTCGGTGCGGAGCTCCTCTACCTTTTCCTTAGCAAGCTTCAACAGCTGGACGCGGCGGTCCGAGGTGAGTTCGGGAAAGGATACTCGAATCCCCTTTTCATCCGCACCAACCGAGAGGCCGAGGTTGGCCACCGTGATAGCCTTTTCTATCTCCTTGGCATTGCTCATATCCCACGGCGAAATGCGTATGGTGCGCGCGTCCTCCACTCCCACGGTCGCAATCTGCACAATCGGCACCATCGTGCCGTAGCTCTCTACCTGCACGCCGTCGAGGATTGCAGGTGCCGCTCTGCCAGTGCGTATGCCGGAGAGCTCTTTGCCCGCCCGCTCTTCAATCTCCTTAATGCGCTTCTCAAAAGGTTTAAAATCGTATGCCATAGGGGTAGTATAGCAAATGAAGCCTATGTTCTAAACCGCTTTGCGGCTTTAGGATAGATTTTGATGAGCGGATCTTTGGTAGTGTCGTAGGTGCGGGCAGGAGCAAGATAGCGACCATAATGGATGACTCTGTGGGTAAAGTGCCCCCATTCTTTTTTGGGCAGGAGCTGCATCAAGTCCTTTTCTATCCACACCGCGTCTTTGTAATCACTCAAATCGTATCGTTGCACAAACCGTATGACGTGCGTATCCACCGTAATCCCCGCCACCACACCGTACGCCTCTTTAAGCACAACGGTGGCGGTCTTGCGCGCCACACCCGGCAGTCGAAGCATCTCTTCTATTGTTTTAGGCACTTCGCCACAAAATTCTGTCTTAATCATTTTGCAAGCCGCGAGGATATTTTTGGTCTTGTTGCGATAAAACCCCGAGGCAAAGATGTCCCGCTCAAACTCATTAATACTTTTTTGCGTCCTGCCGGCATGCACATAGTCCTCGAGCGTCTGGTATTTCTTAAACAACCTCTCCGTAATCTTATTTACTTGTTTGTCGGTCGACTGCGCGCTCAACTGCACCGCCACCAAAAGCTCCAGAGGATTGCTGAAGCTGAGCTCTATCTTAGCCACCGGAAAAAGCTTCTTCAGCGCCTTGTCTAGTTTTAGAATCCGCTCCTTTCTCTCTTTTAATTTTTTAGGCGTCATACAGTCGGGAGCGAAAGCGCCAAATGCTCCAGCAACATCTTGAGCGACGGTGAGCGGTCACCAAGATAGTCGCGCACCATTCTTATATCCTCTAACCCGCGGCGACCTTCTGCCACTTTGACGAGGTTTAGCCTCGTCAATTCTGCTTCAAGCCCGTTTACAAAATCGCGCACCCGCTCTTTGAGCCCCTCTTCGTCTTTGAGCAACTTGGCAATAAAATCACTGCGCTCTTTGCCGGAAGCACGAAGAAACCCAGCAGACTGTGCAGAAAAATGGTCTGGCCTGCCGGCCTCTTGGGTCTTGGCCGAGACAGGAAATCCAAGGACCTTTTTCTGTGCAGGCTGTTGGGTTTCATATAGCAACATGCGGGAACGCAAAGTAGGCAATAGTGCGCCGTGTGGAACAAGCAAGACAAACACGGTCCCCTCCTGCGGCTCTTCGAACAATTTTAGTAAGGCTTGTTGCGACTCGCTTGTTATTGAGGAGGTACCGACAACAAACAATGCGCGGCCTCCAGAGGATTTAAACGCGGCACTTGTCGTAAGCCAGCGCGACTCTTCTATCCCAAACTTTTCGAAACTCCGCGCGTGGACATCCGGGCTGTGCTCGTCGGCAAATCCAAAACGTTCTTTTGCATGAGATACAAGGCTCTCGAATACGGTGAGCGAGCCCTCATAGACATAGGCGTGGTGCATATGCTAACAATAGCTCAGTTCAACTGCTCATTCAAAAGGGGGTTCGCTTGCAATACGCTTTCTGGATTGTTGGCAATGCTATGGCCGGCTTTATGGACTTTTGCATCGGCGCCTACATCGCGCAGGTGCTGCTCTATATCAATGAGGTCCCGTGGGCTTGGTGGCCTATCTTCGTTGGGGGCTTCTTAGCGTTGCTACCTGACATGGATATAGCCTTCCAGATCTTGC
Organism: Candidatus Nomurabacteria bacterium; assembly: GCA_943355135.1. Lineage (GTDB taxonomy): Bacteria > Patescibacteriota > Minisyncoccia > Phycocordibacterales > SBAW01 > GWA1-54-10. The sequence continues at coordinate 6,501 of CALREG010000024.1, forward strand.
GGGGGCGGGTCGTCGGCAATCATCGGGAAAGTCTGATGCATATGCCGCTGCTTATTATCCCCTCTGCCGTCGTGGCGGCCTGGATTGTGGGCGGCAATCTCTGGGCGCTCATCGCCTTTCTGTGCGTGCTGTGGCACTATCTCCACGACACACTCGAGGGCATCAAGTGGTTCAGCCCGTTCTTCTCGCAAAGTTTCTTCTGCTACCGCGGTCGCGTACCGCTGGAAGCGGGCAACCATGCAAGCTTTGTGCAGAAAGTCTGGCTGGTACCAAACCCGCGCACGCTCATTGAGTGGAGCTTCGGCTGTGGAGCGCTCTATGGAGCCTTCCCTCTTACTCCAACGGGGCCGGGGCAAGTGAATTTCTTCATGCTTGCACTTCTGTTTGTGCCCTTCGTTGTGTGGGGCGCCTACTGGCTCTACAACAAAAAACCTGCCCCGCAATAAGCGGGGCTTTTTCTTTTAGTACCTAGCGCTTCGCAATGATGGCTTTTTTGTACGTGTCGAGATGGTTGAGCGCGATGCCCGTGCCGATAGCCACACAGTAGAGCGCATTGTCGGCGACCTGCGCCTTGACCCCCGTGCGGCGCAGCACCAGCTCGGCAAAGTTGCGCAGCTGGCTGGTGCCGCCGGTCATGGTGATACCTGAGTCGATGATGTCGGCCGCGAGCTCGGGCGGAGTTTCTTGCAATACGTCACGAATTGCTTTGATAATTTCGCGCAGCTCCTTGCCCATTGCTTTGACGATGTCGTTGGTACGTAGCTCGGCCGAGCGCGGGAGCCCCGTGATAAAGTCGCGCCCGCGCACCGCCATCACCAACTCCTCTTCTACCGGTACGGCCGAACCGATGCCGATTTTTACATCCTCGGCGGTCTTCTCTCCTATCGCAAGGTTATACGTCTTCTTTATATAGTCGGTGATGGCGTGGTCGAGCTTATCACCCGCGCATTTGACCGAAGTAGAGGCAACAATGCCGCCGAGCGAAATAACCGCCACGTCGGTCGTGCCACCGCCGATGTCCACCACCATGTGCCCCTTGGCTTCCTGAATAGGAATACCCGCGCCGATTGCGGCGAGCACGGACTCTTTGACCACGTACGCATTTTTGGCACCCGCGCGGATTGCAGCCTCGACTACTGCGCGGCGCTCGGTCGAGGTGACACCCGTCGGCACCGACACCATCACATCGGGCTTAAAGAGTTGGAATCGTCCCGAAGCTTTTTGTATAAAATATTTAAGCATCGCCTGCGTAATTCGATAGTCGGCGATAACCCCGTCGCGCATGGGGCGGTAGGCGACAATCTCGCCCGGCGTGCGACCGATCATTTCTTTCGCCTCCGCGCCCACGGCCAAAATCCGCTTATCAATTTCTGAAATAGCGACCACTGAGGGCTCGTTGAGCACCACGCCCCGCCCCGGCACAAACACGAGGGTGTTGGCGGTGCCGAGGTCTATGCCGAGCTTAGGAGTAAAGAATGCCATGTGGAGCAATGATACTCCGCCCTCCCCGGTAAAACAAACCTATGTTGACTTCTACATTAGGAAGTGAAATTATGCCAACTAGAGAATCTGAATCGGGAGACAATAATGGGCAAAAACTTTGTGGATAGAGTTCTGGATGCTCCATTTGGAACAAGGCTGCTCACTTTTGGCAACATTGTTCTGCTCGTCATTTTGGCGACCTCTTGTGGACTCAGTTTTGTAGCCGGGTTTGGAACGCTCGGCTGGATGGAAAGTAATGGATTTATGCTGTCCATGATTTTAGTCTTCGTTGTCATGAGCCTTTTCAGTGCAGCCATATTCCAACACAGATGACGTTTAACCTTACCCGCCACAGTTACTAAGACCGCGGCGGTTTTTCTTTTCCCCAACGATAAATGTACCGAGGTTCAACCTCGGTATAATAAGTAGGTGGCTAATCGAACTCCCCTTGCGCCCCAAGAGCATTATCATATCTACAATCGTGGAACAGAAAAAAGAAAAATATTCCTTACAAAAAAGGATTACGATCGCTTCCTTACTCTCCTCTACCTCAGCAACGGTACTACACCTATCCAGTTAAATAATTACCGAGGTTCAACCTCGGTAGAATTGTTGCAATTAGATCGTGGGTCACCCTTAGTAGATGTTGTCGCCTACTGTCTTATGCCTAACCATTTTCATTTGTTGCTACGCCAAAGAACAGAAGGTGGAGTCAGTAAGTTTATGCAAAAAGTATCAACGGGGTACACCATGTACTTCAATATTAAAAATGAACGGAACGGTGCTCTTTTCCAAGGCA
>CALREG010000025.1 GCA_943355135.1 Candidatus Nomurabacteria bacterium
ACGAAATCTTGGCCCTGACGGGGGAGGGGACAACTAAGAAGCGCTCAAAAAAGTAGGAGTACGATTATGTTAGAAGAAGCTACGAGGCAACTCTAGGGAGGTTGTCGTGGACTGGAACGCGTTGAGCAAGCAGGAGCAACAAAAAGTTGTGCGTGTTGAATCACCTCAGCCATATGGGGAAGTGGTGCTCCCCTAAAACTTTAAAGGCCAGTTGAGCCAACAGCCGCTGCCCAAAAAGACTCCTGAACAAGCCGTTCGCGACAGAACGCAGCAGGAATAGGCTACCGCCTACGTGGATGAGCTCCGGAGCGATCCGGAGCTTTTTTATGTCTAAAATGCTATAGTAATCGCGTCTATACTTACCCCTCGGAACTTTCGAGGGGAACGTTTGCGTATATACACAGCAATTTGTGTACCGCAAACACAGAAGTAGAGATACCATCAACAAGCACTATGGAAGACCACATACATATCAAGGGTGCAAAAACGCACAACCTAAAAAATATTGACCTCAAGATACCCCGCAACAAAATGGTGGTCTTTACTGGTTTGTCCGGCTCGGGGAAGTCGTCTTTGGCATTCGACACCATTTTTGCCGAAGGGCAGCGCCGCTATATTGAGTCGCTCTCGGCCTATGCGCGACAGTTCCTCCGCCAGATGCAGAAGCCTGATGTCGAGGAGATTACCGGCCTTTCGCCCGCCATCTCTATCGACCAAAAATCGCGCTCAAACAACCCGCGCTCGACCGTGGCGACGATTACCGAAATTTATGACTACCTGCGCATACTGTATGCGCGTGTGGGCAAGCCGCACTGTTTGGTCTGCGGTCGCGAGATACGCAAGCACAGCAATCAGGAGATTATAGAAAGCGTCGCCGAGACGGTATCTGCCCACATTCCTAAAAAAATAAAAAAGGTGATGGGCGTGGAGATTATGGAAGACGTGGTGCGTATTTATGCACCGGTGGTGGTTGGCCGCAAGGGCGAGTACTACCAACTACTCTACGACCTATTGGGCAAAGGGTTTGAAAAGGCAAAGATAGACGGCAAGCTGGTCAACCTGCGCGACAGGGTAGAGCTTGCACGCCACAAAAAGCATGACATCGACGCCATGGTCGATGAAATTTTGATATCGGAGTTTCAGCGCAACAAAGCTTCGGCCTTGGAGCGTTTGGGCGAGGCGGTAGAGCGCGCGCTGCAAGAGGCCGACGGCTTGGTCAAAATTGAGGAGGCGGGCAAAGAGCGCGTCATCTCGACCAAGTTTATGTGCGCGTACGACGGATTTTCCTTCCCCGAGGTCGAGCCTCGGTTATTTTCCTTCAACTCGCCGTACGGGGCGTGTCCTGCATGCAACGGGCTGGGTACCAAACACTTTTGGTCTGACGAGCCGTGCCCGACCTGTAAGGGTGCTCGGTTGCGCCCCGAGGCGCTCAATGTTTTTTTGGGCGACAAGACGAATATTGTTGATGTCACTAACAAATCGATCGCCGATGCATTCGAATTCTTCGACAACCTCAAGCTCGCCAAAAAGGACCACGAGATTTCCAAAACGGTCATCAAAGAGATTACGGCACGGCTCAAATTTATGCTTGATGTGGGGCTCGACTACCTCACGCTCGACCGACGTGCCAACACCCTTTCGGGCGGCGAGGCGCAGCGCATCCGCCTTGCCTCACAGCTCGGCTCGGGCCTTGTGGGGGCGCTCTATGTGCTGGACGAACCGACCATCGGCTTGCATCAGCGCGACAATGAGCGGCTGATTAAAACACTGCTCAATCTGCGCGACTTAGGCAACACTATTATTGTGGTGGAGCACGACGAGGACACAATCTACTCGGGCGACTATTTGGTAGATATCGGCCCCGGCGCGGGCGTGCACGGTGGACACATTGTGGCCGAAGGGTGGCTCGATAAATTGCTCACGGCCAAAAAGAATGACAGTGGCTCGGTCACGCTCGCGTACTTGCGGGGAGAGAAGGTGATAGAAGTACCCGCCGAGCGCCGCGAGAAGGATAAGGGCTCTCTCAAAATAAAAGGCGGTTCGGCCTTCAACATCAAAAATCTTGATGTAGATGTCCCGCTTGGGCGCATGGTCGCAGTAACCGGAGTGTCGGGCTCGGGCAAATCGACTTTCTTGTACGAACTTTTGTATGAGAACCTCCGTGCCCGCTTCGACAAAAAATACCGCTCCAACAAAACCCACAATGCGGCAAAGTTTGAGGGCGCCGAGCACCTGAGCCGCGCTATACTCATCGACCAGTCACCGATAGGTCGTACGCCGCGCTCGAACCCTGCCACTTACACGGGCTCGTTTACTTTTATCCGCGAGCTATTTGCTGAGACGACCGAGTCGCGTGCCCGCGGATGGAAGGCGAACCGCTTTTCCTTTAACGTCAAACAGGCGCGCGGCGGTGGGCGTTGCGAAACTTGCGAAGGCAACGGCCTCATTGCGGTAGAAATGCACTTCCTCCCTACGGTGTATGTCACCTGCGATGTCTGCAACGGCAAGCGCTTTACCAAAGAAACGCTCGAGGTCAAATACAAAAAGAAAAATATCTACGATATTTTGGAAATGACCATTGAAGAAGCACTCGCGTTCTTTAGTGATATTCCGGCGGTATATGACCGTCTCAAAACACTGGATGAAGTGGGGCTTGGATACCTGCGGCTTGGACAGTCCGCCACTACGCTCTCGGGGGGCGAGGCGCAGCGCGTCAAAATTTCCTCAGAGTTGTATCGCCCGCATCTACAAAAGACCATCTATCTCCTCGATGAGCCGACGGTGGGGCTGCATTACGAAGATGTGCGCAAGCTCATCGACATACTCAACAAGCTGGTGGGCGCGGGCAACTCGGTAGTGCTGATCGAGCACAACATGGACATCATCAAGTCCTCCGACTACTTGCTCGACTTTGGCCCCGAGGGTGGGGTAGGTGGCGGCAAGTTGGTGGCCAAGGGTACTCCCGAGGATGTGGCCAACAACACCAAGTCGCATACCGGCAAGTACCTTAAAAAGGTATTATAGCCGCCATGACGCTGGAGCAGTTTAAAAAGAAGATGAAGCGGATTCCGGACGGCCCCGGGATCTACTTCTTTTTGGGTAAGAACAAAAAAGTGCTCTATATCGGCAAGGCCACCAGTCTGCGCGACCGCATGCGGAGCTACTTTGCCACTGACTTGCACGAAGTCCGCTCTCCGCTTATTGCAAACATGGTAGCAGTGGCGGTGTCTATTGATTGGAGAAAGACCGATTCGGTATTGGAGGCTCTCTTGCTGGAAGCTAGTCTCATTAAGACCTATAAACCAAAAGCAAACACCGATTTGAAAGATGATAAAAGTTTTAATTATGTAGTCATTACAGAAGAAGAGTATCCCCGAGTGTTGGTTATAAGAGGAAAAAATTTAAAAGAAGCTCCTACAACAAAAAAAATATTTGGCCCATTTCCACATGGGATGCAGTTGCGTGAAGCGATGAGACTGATTCGCAAAATATTTCCCTTTCGCGATACCTGCAAGCCGCAGCAGGGGAGACCGTGCTTCAACTTTCAATTAGGGCTCTGTCCGGGGGTTTGTAACGGCATGGTTGATGCCAAAGAGTACCGCCGCACCATTCGGCATATTGTGCTCTTGTTTGAGGGCAAAAAGCAGCAGTTACTGAAGGCGATTAATAAAGAGATGCGTGTAGCCGCAAAAGATGAGCGGTTTGAAGAGGCGAAGGAGTTGCATCGCCAAATGTATGCACTGCAGCACATACAGGACATCTCGCTTATTAAAGAGGAGTACCGCTCGGCAACGCTTGCAACCGACCGCTCTAAGCGTATCGAGGCGTACGATGTTGCCCACCTGCGCGGGAGCGCGGCGGTGGGGGTGATGGTGGTAGTAGAAGATGGCGAGGCTAATAAGGCACAGTATCGTAAATTTAAAATAAAAACTGCTAAGGCGGGCGATGACTCGGGTGCGCTCAAAGAAATCCTCTCGCGTCGTTTGGGACACGATGAGTGGCCGCTGCCGCGCCTTATTGTGGTGGACGGCTCCACGGCCCAGATAAACGCCGCGCGCAATGTGCTTGCCGAGTATGGGATGGCTATCCCTGTGGTGGGGGTGGTCAAGGACGAAAAGCATCGCCCACGCAACATCAGCGGTGACCGCGAACTAATAAAAGACAGGGAGCGCGACATTTTGCTCGCCAACGCCGAGGCACACCGTTTTGCAGTCGGGTATCACCGCAAAACTTCTCGCAAAGAACTTACGTTATAATCAGCACATGCGCACAGTGGTAGGGGTATTACGGGGCGGGCCTTCGAGCGAGTATGATGTGTCGCTCAAGTCGGGCGCCAGCGTGCTAGAAAATCTCGATCGCGAGCAGTATGACCCGCGGGACATTTTTATATCTCGCGACGGCACGTGGCACCTCCACGGCGTTGCGGTGCCGCCTGAGCGCGCGCTCCACGGCGTTGATGTTGCTTTTAACGCGATGCACGGCGAATATGGTGAGGATGGCGGGGTCCAGCGCCTGCTTGAGCGTCTTGGGGTCGCTTATACCGGCTCGGGAGTTATCCCTTCGGCGACTGCGTTTAATAAACATCTCACAAAGCAAGAGGCCAAGCGACTCGGGGTCAAGGTTGCTCATGGTGTGGTGGTACAAAATAATGGAGACACAGAGTCTTTGGCGCACGACTTATTCCGCAGCTTCCCGCACCCTGCGATTATAAAACCTGTTGCTGGTGGCTCATCGGTGGGCACCAATATTGCCAACAACTTCCACCAACTCCAGTTGGCGCTCCAGAAAGCTTTTGCGGTATCTCCTGAGGTGCTGGTCGAGGAATATATTAAAGGCCGCGAGGCGACTGTCGGCGTACTGGATGACTTTCGTGGAGAAAAGGCGTACGCGCTCCTGCCAGTCGAGATTATTCCGCCACCGCATCACGACTTCTTCTCCTACGAGGCAAAGTATAGTGGCGAGACCACCGAGCGCGTCCCCGGCAATTTTAGTCACACGCAAAAAGCCGAGTTGGAACGCTTGGCCAAAACGATACACCAGGGCATGGGGCTCATGCACTACTCACGCTCCGACTTTATACTAAGCCCGCGCGGTATCTACTTTTTGGAGGTCAACACCCTGCCGGGGCTTACTAAGGAGTCGCTGCTGCCTAAGGCGCTTAAGGCTGTCGGGTCGTCACTTTCGCAGTTTTTAGACCATGTGATACAGTTGGCGCGCAAACGATAATATGACCAAACTTTCAAAAAGAAAATGTGTGCCCTGTGAAGGGGGAGTAAAGCCTCTGACTGAAGTTGAGGCTCGTAAGATGATGCCTGAACTCGAGCAGGATTGGATGCTGATTGATAGCGGACATATTTTGGCGCGTACCTTCAACTTTAAAGATTTTGTGGCGACGATGGAGTTTGTAAACAAGGTCGCTGCGGTGGCTGAAGAAGAGCAACATCACCCCGACCTCTCTATTTCGTACAACATCCTTTCTGTCGAGCTGACTACCCACGCGATAGAAGGCCTCTCGGAGAATGACTTCATCCTCGCGGCCAAGATAGACGAATTGGGCAAATAATTGTATTCTGGTTAGGTTCGGCAAAAGGGCCCATAGCTCATCTGGTAGAGCGCCTCATTTGCAATGAGGAGGTGACCGGTTCGATCCCGGTTGGGTCCACAAACACGAAAATGGTCTGCCTTGAGGCAGACTTTTTCGGTTTGTGGAGGACGGAGGCATGTTTTTGTAGCAACAAAAACAGCCGAGTCAGGGTCGTGCGGCAAAAATTATGACGATAATTTTTGAACGCCTGACCACATAAAACGTGGTCGGGATGCAGAGAATCGAACTCTGGTTTCGCGCACCCGAAGCGCGCATAATACCACTATACGACATCCCGAAATTGAACTAACAAAATATATCAGCAAATCATATTTTGTGCATCCTGAGAGGCTCGAACTCCCGGCCTCGCCCGTGTGAAGGGCGCGCTCTAACCAACTGAGCTAAGGATGCTGTGTGGTCACAAGTCAAATTTTGCCGTCGCAAACTTTACTCGCGACCCCGGCTCGCGGTTTTGCCAGTGCAAAACATCGCTGCGCCTTCCACAGCGCACAAAACCTGCCACAAGGCAGTTTTTGTGTCTGCTGTGGACCCTGCGAGAATCGAACTCGCGCCTGTGCAATGCGAATGCACCGTTTTACCACTTAACTAAGGGCCCTGAACGCGAACACTATATCATTTTGGAAGCTCCCTGAAAACTAAAAGTAAAATAAAAAACGGGCACTTTCGTGTCCGTTTTGCCGTTAGGCGCCTTTGGCGCGTTTGCATGCAGCGAAGTCGCGGATGCCTTGGTGCAGATGTTCAATGGTGAACTCCGGCCACGGCACCTCGACATCGTAGATGAACGCCTGTTCCCCGTGTAGCGGCAGCAACGAGTCGGAGTTGTGGCGGTTTTTTGGGTTGACCCCCGTCCGCACCATCATGCTGATGCGCTCTGGCAGATGCCCGACCCACATGAAGCGACGCAACATATCCTCGTTCTCGATCGCTTCCGGACCCATTGCTTCGCAGAGCCGCGCGGCGGCCTGCTTGAGGTCGGTGATGCCGCGGTAGCCAAAGAGCACCGTGAGCACCTTGTCCTTATACTTCGCGGTGCGCTCGTGTGCGCGGGCCACCAACTCTTCCAGTTCGGGGTCGTTGATGGCTTTCTGCCAACGACCGCAGAGATGAAAGCCATACGGCTCATTTTTCTCCTCTTGCTGGCGGAGCTTTTCTTTGAGGAGTTTTGCCAGATGGTCGCGCTCAGTCTTTGAGCGTTTAAGCGTGTTGGATTCCGACATTGCCCACACGATCGGATAGCGGATGTTGAGGCGGAAGCACTCGTCGATGATTGACTCCGCAACATCTCGGCCTTTGGTGTGACCGAGTAGCGGTTCCAGCCCGAAGGATTGCGCCCAGGTCCGATTTCTGTCCATCGTAAACGCGATGGAATCCAGCCCATGTATGGCAACCAATGAACTCACATCTTCATTCCGCGTAAGCATTTTCTTCTCCCCATGCTGCAAGCTGTGACTTCTACTGTAGAAAACTAGCGCGAAATACCAAAAGATACAACCGAACCCTAGTGCCGCGACAAAAGGGGTTATGATGAACACTGTGTTTCGGGCTTAATTTTTTTATGGATTTTCTCAACGTATTTTTAGTATTAAACGGACAGGGTGCGGTGGCTATCGCAGAGCGCGGCCTTATCATCCACGCAGTCTTACTGATGCTTATTGTTGCGGTTCCTGTATTTTTATTGATTTTTTTAATCGCTTGGCGCTACCGAGCAGGACGCCGCAGTCGGGCGCGCTACGCGCCTGATTGGGAACACGGCAAGATGGAGGAGTTGGTGTGGTGGGCCATTCCTATCGAAATAGTGCTCATCCTCGGCGCGCTTACGTGGAGCAGTACGCACCAGCTCGATCCTCGCAAACCGCTTCCAGGGGGTACGCCGCTGGTGGTGCAAGTGGTTGCGCTCGACTGGAAGTGGCTCTTTTTGTATCCCGAACAAAAAATAGCCACGGTAAACTATATAGCGGTGCCGGTTGACCGCCCGTTGCGGTTTGAAATAACCGCCGATGCGCCCATGAATTCTTTTTGGATTCCGCAGCTCGGCGGACAAATAT
>CALREG010000026.1 GCA_943355135.1 Candidatus Nomurabacteria bacterium
GTACAAAATTGGATTTTCCACCGAACTCCACTACCCCGAGCGCGTAGCTGGTGATTTATTTGTAGCCGCCGAGGTGGTGCGCTTGTTCCTCGATGACGGCGACCATGTGCTTGCCAAAGGACAAAGCGTAACCACTACCAAACGAATAGTCGTCGACGCCTCCGAACAGATGCTCTATGCATACGACGGCGACACATTGTTTATGCAAGAACCTATTTCGACCGGACTAGAATTTACTCCTACACCCAAGGGGACGTTTACTATCTTTAAAATGACTCCATCTCGCTACATGCAAGGGCCTACAGCTGGGGTCAGCGACCAATATTATGACCTCCCCGGTGTCCCGTGGGACCTCTACTTCACCACAGACGGTGCGGTGATACACGGCGCATATTGGCACGACCACTTTGGAGAGCCGTGTTCGCACGGATGCGTCAACCTCCCGCCGCAAAAAGCAAAAGAGTTGTACATGTGGGCAGAAGTAGGTATGTCGGTGACCGTGCAGCGGTAGAGAGAATGAATTTTTTCTGAAGTATTTGCAATAAAAGTCCCTGCGGAGCCTTTGCTCTTCATACTTTATTAACAAGCCACACAAATACTTGTTTGGACATTGTTTGACCAACCTGTATTTGGAATGATTGGTACATGCTTACACTCATTCTGGCGCTCACTCTCGCATCGACCACCCCAACCACCGCAACCATTACAAGTCCTATCGCCGACGTCCCGTTTTATTCGCAACTAACAGATATTACTTCCCCTAAGTGGAAGAAGGTTGGGTGCGGCATAGCCAGCCTCGCCATGGTAATCGACTACTACAAGCCTGCCGTATTAGTAGACACCCTCTTAAAGCAAGGCATCGCCGCAGGTGCCTACCTCTCTAACGCAGGCTGGACCTATGCAGGACTCATCGGTGTCGCCAAAAAATACGGCCTCACCGGAAGTAGCCACGACTTGGGAAGGTCGACCACAAAAAGTGCCTTCAAAGAGCTGACTGCATATCTTAAAGACGGCCCTGTCATAGCCTCGGTGCACTACAAGTTTGACCCCAAGAGCAAGATACCCCACCTGGTCGTGATAAACGGTATCGAAGACGGCATGGTGCACTACAACGACCCTGCCGCCAAGACCGGAGAAGGGCAGATCACTACTGAGAAATTTCTTAAAGCGTGGAAGAAGCGCTTTATCGTATTGCGGCCAGCCACTAAACCAGTGGTCGCGCTGACCATCGGACAAGGTACTGCCTCGCTGTAGCTGTTTTTACTTCTTGTCTACCTTACAGCCGCACGAGCAGGTGCCATCGGCTTCTTTGTGTTCGTGGTTGCACGCGTCACAATGGGTGGGTTTTGATTCCATAACATAAATTGTTAGCGGCTAATATGCACATGGTGTCATAGCCAGCATGTGTTCTTACTGAAGCACTCTGGGGTGTATTCCCAGCAATAATAGGGCGTTTCGTAGGTACTTGACAGAGTGGGTACTAGATGCTATACTACCACATAGTGTTAGACATCCGTCTAGCCACAACTTGGGGGTTCCCACGAAGTACTTTTTTGCTCGTTCGATTGGTTTTGCACTCGCCGTCGGTTGCTGCATCGCGACTACCTCGTTCGCTCAGGCCTCCGACCTTCGGCGGCCGGCTGTCCGCTATCACCATCAGCCGATGGTCATGCACGACTACCAGCCGGCCTTCAGCTGGACTGGTCTTTATGCTGGCATCAACGCCGGCTATGGCTTCGGTGAGCTCGCTCAGATCCCGGACAGCGGGCTGGGCAACACCAAAGCCGAGGGCTGGACTGCCGGTGGCCAAATCGGCTACAACTACCAGTTCGGCAAGGTCATCTTCGGCATCGAGGCCGACCTCAACTACGCCGCGATCAAGGGCTCCCGCACCACCGACCTTTGCGTCGGCTGCGGCATCCCCTACACCGTGGAGCCGAAGCTCAACTGGTTCGGGACGATCCGACCGCGACTGGGCTACGACATCGGCTACGGCCTGCTGCCGTATGTCACGGCCGGTCCGGCCTACGGCTCGGTGAGCGTCGTCGAGCGCATGGACTTCGGCGGTGGTGGCATCTCGACCACGACGACCAAGCAGGGCGCCGTGGGCTATGCGTGGGGCGGAGGCATCGAATATGCACTCGCTCACGACTGGACGGTCCGCGCGGAGTATCTGCGGTTGGAGCTCGACCTCTCGAGCACCAACAGCAACTTCTCCTCCGCGCAGGTCGCTACCAGCACGGACATCTTCCGCGGAGCGCTCAACCGCAAGTTCTAACCGGCACCGCGCCGGCGCAACGCAAAGGCCGCCTCACTTGAGGCGGCCTTTTACTTTGGAGAAACTGCGGGGAAATTATTTGAGGTGTCCAGAGACGAGCTTCGTCATCTCGAACATCGTTACCTCAGCCTTGCCGCCGAAGATAGGCTTGAGCTTGGCATCCGCGAGGATGTTGCGCTTGTTCTTAGGATTCTGGAGGTCGTGCTTCTTGATGTAGACCCAGATCTGCTTCACTACCTCGCCGCGAGACATCGGACCCTTACCAATGACCTCCTCGAGCTCTGCCGAGAGGTGCATAGGCTTCATGAGTGCCGGATTTGCTGTTCTAACCATACAAAGACTAAAAGTAAATATTAATAAAGTACACGCCTACCAGTATACACTAGGCGGATTCCTGTCTATACCCCTCACCCACACCCTCTACTACCTGCCCAAAGCGGCAGCTACCGAGGCCATCAGTTTAGCATCCGCCCCAAAAGCGAGCATGAGGCCTAATATCGCATCAGTTTGGACCTTAGAGAGGTTAGACTGCTTGGGAGCTGCCGAGCTAGGTGCCGAACTGGGGGTAGGAGTAATCCCCTTGTTGAGCTTGGCACGGGTCAGCGGGCCCACGGTACCCGTTTGAGAAATCCCCTGTGCGGCCTGATACGCCTTAAGCGCCTTTTGGGTTGCAGCTCCAAAGTAGCCGCTCAGCGAGTCCTCGGGCAAAAAACCTTCGGCGATGAGTATAGCTTGCAAGTTCTGCACCTCGTCACCCTTCATGCCGCGGACAAGGTAGGAAGTAAAGCGATAGGACTGGGTGCCGAGGACCTCGCCCTGCGAAGCAGGTTTCTTTTCGGTTGATGTTCCCAACACTTCTCCAAAAACTGGGAGGAAAGATGCGGCTCCACCCCCACCCCCACCACCACCTCCGCCACCGCCTCCACCTTGCACAGCCGCAGTCGATTGAGGTGTCTGTATCAAAGCACTACCATATGCATACCTTTGAGGATTCCCTGCCAAGTCGAGAGCTCCTGCAACAACAATAGTGTCAGTACCATCTGCCCCTGTCGCATAAGAGCCGCGATAGTGTGTCGCATCTATCCGCTCCAAGCTGGTGGTAGCCACGGTATGTGCGCCATATATCGCAAAGGTGGGTGTGGAAGAAGCGTCTATTGCTTCGTTATATACGACCGACACCACAATGCTACTCCCCCGCGATACATGCGAGACGACACCTAGTCCTGAGTCAAGAAAAGATACCGTCGCAACCGGCAGGTTGAAGAATCCGTATGAAGCGCTGGTGCTTGCTGTGTTGAGGTTCCCCGCAGCATCTACATAAGCACTGGGGCCGACCTCAACGGTCGTAATTGCATCACTAAAACCCGTCAGTAGGAATGAATACTCTGATGAAGATACTGTTGTAAAACTGCTTAGGGTTGCGTTGGCAACACTAAAGTCACCCGCAGTAAGACCGGTTATAGGTTCGCTACTGGTCGCTATATAGAAGACTGGGTCGCTCGTCGGTGTAGTCGAGGTAGAAAAGAGGAACAACTGCGGAGCAGTAGTGTCGTAGGTGGTCGAAAAGATGAGTGCGTTGGAGGAGTTGCCGTCGGTCGGACTTGACTCGTCGTGCACTGCGCCCGCGGGGATGGTCAGCGACACTACTCCTTGAGTAGTAGGCGTTACGGTAAAGGTAATTTTTTTGTGATTGAAACTCTGCACTTCGTTGCTTATGGTGGCGTTCGTAATCTGCACCGTTGTGGAAGAAAAGTCATTGACCCCAACCGACCCAAAGCTCACCGTGACACTAACTGGTGCGGCAATGTAGGTTGGAAATGGGTCAGGAGAGTCGAGTGCGGGCGTCGGAGCAGCGGCAAAAGCCACTGCAGGAGCAAACGCGAGTACGGCAATGACCCAGCGGATAATCCTGCTCAAAAACATCACTCTAGTATACCTTGCAGATTTTTAAAACTCGATACGCAACCCACACCGCCACCACAGCGAGTACTGCGCCAACTGCGATGTCTATGCCGTAATGCAGGCCCGCGATCATGCGGGAGAGCCCGACCAGTAAAGTGAGTGCCCAAAGCACCAGACCAACGCGGCGATCAGCCAAAAATGCCACCGAGGCAAAAACGCCTCCTATAACTGTGTGATCGGAAGGGAAAGCATTATCCACTTCGTGTACGATGAGTGGCGAGAAGCCTTCTTCGGCAAACGGCTGCTGATGTCCGTACAAAAGACCAGCCAGCCGCGCGAGCGCGTAGCTAAGTGGAAGCGCGACAGCAAGCACATAGAGCAACTTTGTCCGCTGCTCCCTTGCCATAGCAACCGCAACTGCTGAGCCCGCCGCCACAAAAGCAATAAGATGCTTGGCTCCAAAAATAATGAGTGCGGTCATGCGTCTATTCTAATATCAGAATACTTTTGTGTCGCGGGTCTCCCTGTCCACAGCACCGAGAGGTGGTTGAGCGTGTATATCCAACTCATCTTGACCAACCCCTCCTTTTCTAACCGACGACCGCTGGTATACATGGGGAGCCTCCACATCCAGAGCACCCTGCCCACCGCCCCAATGCGCTTGGCCACATCGGTATCCTCGCCATAAAAAGAAATAGAGACATCAAACCCGCCGACACTGTCCCAGGCCGTGCGCTTGAGCACAAAGTTGCCGCCTTGCACCATCGCACCAACGTTGAGTATGTGGTGATTAAAGAGGTGGATGAGCCAGCCGATGAAGTAAAACACCTTTACCAAAGCACGCTTCCACGCAGGAAGGTCGTAGTAGAGGTAAGGGCCAGAGAGTGCCACCAACGAAGAGTCTTTTAGAAATTCGGTGAGTACCGTGGTGAGCCAGCCCTCGGGGAGTTTGGTGTCGGCGTCGATGTTGGCCACCAACTCGCCATCGGTCGCCACCCAGCCCGCTCGGCGCGCATAGACAAGACCTTTTAAACGCTCGCTTACCACAGTGACCCCTGCGAACTTGAGCGCCTCCTCACGCGTGTGGTCGGTCGAAGCATTGTCCACTACCACCACATCTGCATCCAAATGCACGCCCGCGTCGTGCACGCGATCAATCTCGGCAAAGACCGAGCGCAAACACTGCCCTATCATCTTCTCCTCGTTGTGTGCAGGGATAACGAAGCTTATTTTCATTCCCGATAGTATACTCTTTAAACATGCGGATTGCCTTCTTTAGTGACAACAATTACCCCGAACTCTCGGGGATTACGGACACTATTTTGATTACTGGCAAAGAGCTGACCCTACGCGGACACCAAGTATGTTTTGTCGGCGCGCGATACTCGAAAGCCGACTATGCAAAAGCAAAACGGACGTATCCACACACGTTTGAGGAAGACAAAGTTGATGGTATGCAATTTGTACGCCTGCCGGCCTTTCATATCCCCTCGCCTACCGGACAATCGCGCTTTGCGCTCCCGCTCGGCGGCAGCTTTTCTTTTTTAGATACGTTCAAGCCCGACATTATTCATACGCAAAGTCCCTACAGCTTGGGCTGGGAGGCACTGCGCGCCGCCAAGCGCTATAAAGTGCCCCTGGTCGGCACCAACCACACAGCAGTAGAAGACTTCTTTCCACTCCCTTTTGTCATGCGCGCGTATGATGCGTGGTACTACAACCACTGCGACTTTGTGACTGCGCCGTATAACAAACTTTTGGAGCGGATGCGCGAAAAAGGATTTAATAAGCCAAGCCGCGCGGTGGCCAACCCTGCCGAGCTCGAGACCTTTACCTCTGTAAGCCCGCAAGAAAAAGACGCGCCGAAGCGCGCACTAGGTGTAAGCGGCCCCGTACTGCTATATGTCGGTCGATTGGGAGTAGAAAAGCGTGTTGATGTGCTAATCCGTGCCCTTGCATTACTTGTAAAAGAATTTCGCACAATAACTTTGGTTATAACTGGCCACGGCGCGGCCGAAAGGAGTTTGCAAAAAATGGTCAAAAAAATGGGACTCTCAAACAACGTCCAATTTACGGGTTTTATACCGCGTGATGAACTTGCCCACATCTACAAAGCAGCTGATGTCTTTACCTTTATGTCGACCAGCGACAGTCAGTCGATTGCACTGATGCAGGCATACGCGAGCGGCGTGCCGGCAGTATGCGCCCGCGCCCGCGGACTCCCCGACTACACCCCGCCCGAGGCAGGATTTTTGGTCGGGGCGGGCGACCACAAAGCACTAGCAGAAAAAGTAAAACTGCTACTCGACAACGCTCCCCTGCGCGAGCAGATGGGCGCCGCCGGAGCGCAATTTGTCAAAACATTCTCTCCTGAAAAAATAGCCACCGAATGGGAGCAGATTTACTCCGACTCAATTTCGCGCGCCGCTTCAGCTTCGGCCTGAGCAAGTTTTTTGTTCATATAGCGCTTGAAGAAGACGTATGCTATGGCCAGCATCGAGATGACTGCGATGACGTACGGCGCTTTTTCCAGCAAGCCTACAAAAGTGCCGCCGAAGGTCGCCCCAAAGAAGTAGCCGACAAAAAGCAGAACGCCGTAGTGCACGACCGCAATAATGGCACCATAGACCACAAACTTTTTTATATCCATCTTCACCAATCCTGCGACCACAATAAATCCAGCCGCAACGCCACACGAAAGCTTGCTCAAAAACATGGTCTTGCCCGGATGTGTGTGCCACAGCTCACGCACTTCATCTAAGTGCTCCTCGGTGACTCCCATTTTGGCGAGCACGCGCTTAATCCAGCTTGCCTGCGCGCCAAAGTAACCTAGGTAGTAGCAGGCGAGGTCGACCGCCACATCGCGCACAAAAAAGAAGAGTGCCAGCGACCAAATATTAAAGTACCCTGCGGCCGCGAGCGTACCCGCAAAAAAGGCTACCACCGGCCCTTCCGCAAACGACAGCGGCAAGAGTATCCAGTAGCGGTAGTCAATAATAAGCTCGGTCAGGTTTTCTACACCCATGGCACGAGTATACCCCGTTTGATATACTGGAGGCACTGTTTATGACCTCTCGGCGCGACATAGAGAAGCGTATTATCAATTTGCCAAACGCCTATCCGGCCTACCCCGACGGGCTTATTGATCGACTTAGATATCATGTATGGCGCATTATTACAC
>CALREG010000027.1 GCA_943355135.1 Candidatus Nomurabacteria bacterium
CAAAGGTCAGTCCTAAGCTCCAAAAGCGAATTGACGAGGCAAACAGGAAGGCCGAGACCTTGATGGAGCGTGGCCGCATGCGCGGCTTCGTCACCTATGACGAAATTCTTAAAGCATTCCCGACCATCGAGTCCGATGTCAACTTTCTTGAAGAGCTGTACGAAAAGTTTTCTACCGCGCGCATCGACGTGCTCGAGGGCGGCGGCATGCTCGAAATAACCGAAGAGGATCCGGTCAAAGGCTACGCGCGCAGCGACAGCCAGTACGACTCTATCCAGATGTACCTGCGCGAGATAGGCAAGTACCCGCTCCTTAACGGCGAACAGGAGCGCTCGCTCGCCAAGCGCATCACCGAAGGCGACGCCGAGGCGCGCAACCTGCTCGCCCGTGCCAACCTCCGCCTCGTGGTGTCTATTGCCAAAAAGTACGTCGGCCGCAGCCCAGACCTCACACTCCTCGACCTCATACAAGAGGGCAATCTCGGTCTCTTTAAGGCCGTTGACAAATTCGACTTTACAAAAGGATTCAAATTTTCAACATACGCCACATGGTGGATACGCCAAGCTATTACCCGCGCGCTCGCGGACCAGAGCCGCACCATCCGCATCCCCGTGCACATGGTAGAAACTATTGCCAAATACAAGCAGGTCAGCCGCCGGTTGGCACAAGACCTCGGTCGCGACCCGTTGGCCGAAGAAGTGGCGCTTGAGATGGGCGTTGATGTAGAAAAGATCTACCAGATAGAAAAGATAGACCAAGACACCGTGTCGCTCGAGAGCCCGGTCGGCTCGGATGATGGCGAGGACAAGTCGGTACTCGGCGACTTTATCAAAGACGACAAAATTCTTTCGCCCGACCAAGAGGTGTCGCGCCGTATCCTCGGCGACCAGCTTAAAGAAATCCTCGATGAACTCTCGCCCAAAGAGCGCGAGATTTTGAAGCTGCGCCATGGGCTCGAGGACGGCATTTATCACACACTCGAAGAGGTGGGCAAGAAGTTTGGCGTCACCCGCGAGCGCATCCGCCAAATAGAGGCCAAGGCGCTCGAGCGCATCCGCACTCACGACAAAGCCCGCCGACTTAAAAGTTACTAAACAGAAACCCCGCCGATTCAATGGAATTGGCGGGGTTTTTTGTTTTGGTAGTAGTCGGCAAGATATTCTTCCGTTTGGGCGGCCATCGGCCGCGGCTTTCGCCTAAAAAATATCGCCACCGCTATTACTGCGAGGACGACGAGTAACGCTACGAGGTCCATCGCACACTCCTTTTAGCACGCAGAACGAAACAACTTTCTATTTTCCTTGTACCCCATATACTGTGTAGATGCAAGGAAGGAGGGCCAAAAAGCAAAAGAAACAGGGTTCAAAAAAGTACCCCATCGCGCATTGGAGCCACTCGAGCTTAATGGCATTTCTTCGCAACCCACTGGCATTTTATAAACGCTACGTCGAACTTATTTATGACACACCAAGCGGACCCGCGGCGGTGGTCGGGCGTGCCGCGCACACCGCGCTCCAGCACTTCTACGGCGGGATAGGGAAGGACGAGTCGATAGCGCTGGGGCTCGAGTACTTGCGCAACGTAGCCGACTTCGAAATCAATTTTGGCAAAGCAAAGACTAAAACAGCGCAACGCGCCAAGCGCGAGTCGATGGAGCGGGAGTACCTGCAGGCAGTCGGCTTCTACCTAGAGCGTCCACCCAAGTACAACGTGCTCGGGGTAGAGGTCAAGGCGACTGCACAGGTTGAGGGCCTGCCGCTCCCGATTAAGGCGGTGTCAGACTTGGTAGTACAAAGCAAGGTCGACCCACGCGGGCTTGATGTGGTCGACCACAAATTTGTTGGGGCGTTTAGTCCGCACAAAGGCGACAAGTCCTTGTTTGTATTCCAAGCTATCTTCAACTACTACACGGTCAAAAAGAATTTCGGCAAGCCGGTGCGGCGCTTTATCGTCCACGAGTGCAAGATCTCGCGCAATGCCGACGGCTCTCCACAGATGCGCCGCTATATAATCGACTTTCGTCAGTTTAGGCAGGAGTTCATCATTTTTAATCGGCTGGTGCGCGACGCAACGCTGGCGCTCGCACACACCAAAGTATTTTTGCCCAACCCCTCAGACATGTTTGAGGGGGAGAATAGCTTAGACATATATCGCCTAAACCTCCCGCCCGAGGACTACGACGCGCACTTTAGACCGGACCCTACTGAGTAGTGGTGGTGCCGGTGGTTGACGGAGGAGTGATTTCTTCGCCCAAGACAGCGTCGATGGCTGCGCGCATCGAGTCGTACGGCTGTGCGCCGTTGA
This sequence comes from Candidatus Nomurabacteria bacterium, assembly GCA_943355135.1. Lineage (GTDB taxonomy): Bacteria > Patescibacteriota > Minisyncoccia > Phycocordibacterales > SBAW01 > GWA1-54-10. Next base: position 2,305 of record CALREG010000027.1, read on the forward strand.
GTACCACCGAGTCGCTGCCGACCATCAGGAGCGTAAAGGGAGTGCCCTGTGCGCCGGCGGCTATAGCCTCGTTGTAGCTGGTTTGTATCTTCTCGTTGAAGGTGTCTCCCTTCATGCAGACGTTGAAGGTGTCTACATTAAGGCCGACATCTTTGGCAATCACCGGCAGCTGGGTCAAATCGAGTCCGTTGTCGGATGGGGTGATCTCAAAGATTCTGTCGGTGTAGGCAAAGTATGCCGTGTCGCCGCCCTGAGCCGCTGCACACTCGGCCGCGTACGCTTCCTGCGCCGCCTTAGAGTGTATCTGAGTGAGCGGGAACGGGCGCTGGACCCACGCAACCTTACCCGAGTCGCCGTAGTACTTCATGATGAGATGCATCGTGTCGTTGAAGATTTTGCAGTGTGAGCATTCCAAGTCCATATACTCGATGACCTTAACCTGCGCGTTTGGATTGCCCAAAATGTGGTCAACTCCCGGCGTATAGGGACGCACGCTAACCTTGCCGTCAGTAGTGCCATTGGTCGGCGCAGAACTTTTGCCTGCCAAAAAAACACCACCTGCGATTAATGCACCTGCAACTACGATAGTAATAGGTAGAACGTATTGGCTTTTCATATAATAGGTATTATAGTCCTCAGGAGTTAGGAGTACAACCGCTGACAAAAGGAGGTTTCTATGGCTATTCCGCACCGAGTAGTCCTTTACTGGACTGTTGCTTTCTGTCTGGGAGGCTTTCTTGTCGATAGCATTACTTCGGCAGTTGCCTTACGTTCGGCGGCAGACCCCCCCGAATATGTTTTGTTGCCTGAAAGGCCGAGGGTGCAGCAAAAGTTCCAATTTGGTGAGATCAACGAGCACGCGATTATGAACGCGGCCGTGGAGTGTAACCTCCACAAATGCTTAGATGACAGAGAGACAGTCGCCAAGTTCATCGATGCAGGCCAAAAAGGCATCTTCGGATTGCGCTTCGTGCTGAGGGTCTACCTCGCGGACCGTGAAGGCGATCTGATTCCGGAAAAGAAAGCAGCGATAGAAGCGTTGTTGGGATATCTCGACAAGGCGCAGTGGCCGCTCGGGCACCTGCGATACATTGTCGACAACGAAAAAAAGCCTGTGGAAAATGATAAAAAATAACCCGCTACCAAGCGGGTTTTTTCTTTAAAACGGCAGCGTGTGGGTCATGCCTCCGGTGTCGCCAGTGGCTTCCCAGGAGGAGGTGTCCAGCTTAATCTCGCGCAGGCCGTCGTAGTCGCGATATTTTAGGCTGCCTTTTTTCTTGGCGTACTCGTAGAGATTTTTAGTAATCTCCACGTCCGACAGGCAGTAGTCGAGCACTTTTTGTTTGAGGCCCTGCTTCCACCACTCGACCACATCGAGTCCGTGGCCGGTCTTGCCCGCGCCGAGCGTCGCTTCGGCCACATTGTCGAGCTTGAGTCGCCGGCCCAGAACATTTTTGATTTCTTTGAGCAAGTCGACACTTTTTATTTTGGTCAGGTCGCCGGCGTAGTATTTGTTGAGTATTGGGATGTCGAAGTGCTCGGAGTTGTAGCCGATGATGATGTCCGCGTTCTCGAACAAAGGCCACGCGTCTTTTAAATCTTCTTTATAAAATCCTTTGAGGCTGTTGTCGGCAGAGTCGTGCACACCGAGCACCGTCACCTCGAGGTTAGAAAAATCGCCGTTCGTGCGGAAATCACCTTCTGTTTCGATGTCGAACGTAATTTTGCGCATATTACCCAAGTTCGGCAAAGTACTCCGGTAATACCGCGCGCTCGATACTCTCTTCCGCACCGCTTGCAAGGTTGCGCACCACAAACTTGGCTTCAGCCAGCTCATCGTCGCCGACTACCAGCAGGTAGGGGATTTTGTGCTTGCCCGCGGTCTTGATTTGGTCGCCCAGTTTGCGCTCGCCAAAGTCGATCGCGACGCTTACACCCCCTCGTCGCAGCTCGCCTGCAAGGGTCTGCGCCTCTAGCGCGAGCTCGGGCTTGGTGACTGCTATATAGACGGCTGTAGGAGGCGTATAGGGCGGTATAAGGCCGCGTACGGTAAGGAAGTCGCGGATAGTAACATCTCCCATGCCAAAGCCCACACCCGGCAGTGCTTCGTCGTCAAAGAGGGCGGTCAGGTTGTCATAGCGGCCGCCGCCAAAGAGCGCGCGGTTGTTGTCTTTGTGGGTGTCAAAGACCTCAAATACTATTCCGGTGTAGTAGGCAAAGCCGCGGACAATAGAGGGGTCGTAGACTACGTTTTTGATGCCGGCATCGCGGAAGTCAGCAATCATTTTTTCTATCTCCGCAGGAATATTTTTTGGCGAGAGGAGGCTTTTGTTGACACCTAGTTTAGCCAAGCCTGCATCAAAATCTACTTCAGATATTTTTGCACGGCGGTCGAGCAGGCCAAAAAGTTCTTTGGTTTGAGTTTCGTTGAGGTTGTGCTCGGTGGCAATGGCATTAATAGCTTCGCGGCTGCCGACGCGGATTTCGAAGTCGCTCTCTCGCGCGCCAAAGGCCGACATGATGCCGTAGGCAACGCCGATGACCTCGGCATCGGCTGCAAGACTCCTCGAGCCAAAGAGGTCTACATTGAGCTGCCAGTGCTCGCGCAGGCGACCGCGCTGGGGGCGCTCGTACCGAAACACGTTGGGGATAGAGTACAGCCGCAAGGGGAACCCGAGCTCGCGGCGCCGTGCCGCAACCATGCGCGCAACGGTCGGTGTCATCTCGGGGCGCAAGGCGACCTCACGGCCGCCGCGGTCGATAAAGGTGTATGACTGCTCGTTTATTATTTCTTCGTTGTCAGAGCCTTTGGCTTTGTACAATTCTGCGGGCTCAAGTATCGACGCATGATACTCGACATAGCCGACCTTCTCGACGACACCGCGTATGGTGGTAAAAAGATACTGCAGAAAAGCTTGGTCTTCCGGATAAAAATCGCGGACGCCTTTGTATGGTTCGACTGACAATTTGTCTTTTTTGGACATACGAGTACTTGCTTGGTATTCTAACAGAAATGGCTGACATTCTGAACATGGAAAACTCCGCAGCAAAACGCTCTCAAACTGGCCAAGTCCTCAACCTATACAAGCAACTCGGCGAGACTCCGCGCGAGCGTCTGGAGCGTCTGCGCGTACAAAAACCGCACTACGAGAGCGAGGTTCTTTCCTACGCCGGCCGGCTCGACCCTATGGCCGAGGGTGTCATGCTTGCGCTCGTCGGTTCCGCCAACAAGCGCCGCGACGCGTACCTAGAACTTTCTAAAGAGTACGTACTCGACATCCTGTTTGGATTTGCAACCGACACCTACGACGTACTCGGCCGTGTGATGGAGATCGGCGATGTAGAAGACATTGCGCGCAGTGCGGTACAAAAAGGTCTCAACGAATTTCGCGGACATGTCGAACAAGAATATCCGCCGTACTCATCCAAAACAGTCGAGGGTAAATCTTTGTTTGAGTGGGCGCGCAACAATGCGCTTAGTGCTTTGGTGATGCCGAGCCGCAGCGTGACCATCCACCACATCGACGTCACCGCGATGTACAAGGTTCCTGAGCCGACCCTTTTAAACTATATAGAAGACGGCGTGTCGCGCGTCACCGGTGATTTTAGGCAAGACGAAGTTCTGCGCACGTGGCGCAAGCATTTAAAAAAAGAGGGGGATCGAGAGTTCCCCTGTGCGACGGTCAAAATCGAGTGCACCAGCGGCACCTATGCGCGCTCGATAGCCCACGGGCTGGGCAAAGAGCTGGGAATCCCGGCTCTGGCGCTCCATATTTTGCGCACCAAAGTGGGCGAGTACGCTGTGGAAAAGTCCTTGAAATAACAGGGCTTTATGGTATAGTCTTTTGCAGATGAGTTAACCGAGGGAGGTGTACATGAGCGTTCTCCAATTCCGCCAGCCTAAGAAGCTGCCGGAAGTGCTGCTCGACATCGTCCGGCAGGGCAAGCCGGCTCCCGCACCGGAAGTAGTCTCACGCGGTCTGCTGAGAGTGGAAATATTCCTCACTGGCGGGTCATGGCTTTCGCTGAAGCCCGACCGGTATCTTGTCCGGGCGGTCGAATGTGTCGACACCTATTTGCCGATGGAAGGCGAGTGCGAGGACTTGCTTGATGTTCGGAACTTCGTCACTCACTTCCGGCAGTCGGCAAAGGCTCGGCATCTCACCTTCGAGTTGCACAACCGCACCGGCTTGTCCGATGCCGAGTTAGGTATTACGTAAAACCCCGCTTTCGCGGGGTTTTTTTTATGAGCGTATACTTAAGGCGGAAGTCTAGGGAGTTTTAACAATGGCAAAACGCCAAATTACGCTCGACTCGTCGATCTACGGGACTATTCTGACCGACGAATACGGTTGCGGGCACTTGCTCAAAGAGTACGAGGTGCAGGACGAGGTAGTGCTCAGATTTACAGAGACTCGGACAAAACACAACGAACAACTCGATATTGTCGACTACACGACCGCACGATAAAACCCCGCCTAACCGCGGGGCTTTTTTTCGCCGCTCAGAAGCGGCATGAGTGTTCCCTCACCAGTCGAGCTCTCCGGTCTTGTACTCGGTGACGCGGGTTTCGAAGAAGTTTTTTTCTTTCGGCATATCCATAATCTCCGACATCCAAGGGAAGGGATTGTCTTTGTGATACTGGCGCTCCAGCCCAATGCGCTCCAAGCGGCGGTCCGCAACGTGCTCGACATACTGTTTGACCGAGGCGGGGGCGAGGCCCACTACACCGCGAGG
>CALREG010000028.1 GCA_943355135.1 Candidatus Nomurabacteria bacterium
GATATCGCGCTCTTCAGCGCGCCGCAAGACTACGTCGCTCATAATTTTTCTCCCGTTGCTTCTACTGCTACAACTGACAAACAGACTGTGTGGTTTCGGTGCTTGACCGATAATAGCATCATGCTATAGTCAAAAGTATGAAGTTCGCGCAGACAAATAATCGTTGGCACCGTCTTTCTATTTCGAAAGCCGGTGTTTGTCGCGCGTAAATTTTTCTCAAAGTTTAAGAGGCAAGAACCGGCTTTTGAAGAAGCCGGTTTTGCGTTATTGCGCAAAAAGCATCAAGGAGGACAGCTATGACCCGTCACCGCGGCTGGAAGTAGTCTCTTCCTAACTCGGCACTATGCTGAGTGACTCCTGACTAAGACTCGGAGCGGGCTGACATCCCGCTTGGCACCAGAAAAAAATCTGTCGCCTGTTCTTGGTTCTTTCACAGCGGAGTAGCAGATGTATAGGCAGAAGTTCCCCGAAGGGTCTTCAGGGATGGTCTATGGACCCGACGACCGGCCAGTGCGCAGAACGCGCGCACATAGGCTCGCAGGTTATACCGAACCCGTAGCAGCCTATGGAGTCGGCCGCAACGAAGCGTACATCGACGAAGAGGGAGCGTGGCTCAATGCCGCATTCCTTGAGCCGGAAGAAAAGAAGTAGCAGCCCGCCGCGAGCAATCGCGGCGGTTTTTTATTTGCCCAAGACTTTAAAGAGCGCTGCGCGCTCGGTGACGGCGGTGGTAGAGGCAAAGACGGCCGCTTTGGCAGTGAGGTTACCAGAGAGCAAGAGTACGATACCACCCTCGCCCTGCGCGGCGAGGCTGTCGTCTATGTGTGCCAGCGATATGGCGCGCAAGTCGCGGTCTCCGGTCGATACGCCGCTGGTTGCGGTGGCAATGATGCCCATAAGTTTGCCATCAGTGAGGCGTGCAACTGCTCCGCCAGAGGAGCCGCCTTGCGAGACGACCGTGCCCCCGATAGAAAAGAGGTCTACTTGTTTGTCGCCGGTAAAAGAAAACAGTTGCGTTACGTAGGCGATGGCCGAACTGAGATACAAGTTTTTTTGCACGGTTTGGCTACCCAAAAAGCCCGCAGGGTAGGCGGCAAGGAGCATTGGGTCGCCGATGTCGACGTAGCCGCGATTCATCTCCATACGCTCAAAACTCGACGGCAATGTGGCCGCAGGGTCTGTCCGGCCAGTAATGAGCAAAAAGGCGTAGTCGTGCTCGCCGGTGCCGGTCGCAACCGACTCCTTCAGTTGAGAGTCGTTGGCGGCCACCCATGTCGGCGGGAGGTACAGCAGTGTCGCGGTGTAACGCTCCTGTGCGGGCGAGCCGATGCGTATAGTGCAGGTGACGTTGTCTTTGATCATGTAGTCGCGCAAAAGGAAAAACTGCCCAATGTGCGCGTTGGTGAGTATGACGCCGCGGCTGTCTACCACGACTCCACTGCCGCTGATGCCGTTGATGCCGACTTGTGGCAGGCATAAAATATTGACCAGCGCGGCGCGCGCCTCGTCGTTGATCTGGGCTTCAGTTTTGGTTGGAAGGGGAGGGGGTGTAACTACAGGAGTAGGAGTTGGTATTACTGGGGCTGCTACAACCGGCGGCTTTGAGGGTGTTTTTATTGTCGGCTTAGTGCTGGTGGCCGCTGGAGCAGTGGTTGTAGAAGTCGTTGTGGCCACAGATTCTGCCACGGGTGCTACAGGAGTGGGAACAAATACTTTTGTTTGAGATATTGGGAATATACTTCCGACAAAAATGAGAAGGGTAGTAAGACCGGTAGCAAGAAGAGAAATTAAAGAATCTAGCCACTGCATATCCACAATCATATCATATCCGAACCCTAGATATATGTTAGGGTTAATTATAAGTATAGTATGCATGCACCCACAATAAGAGAAAAAGTGTTGGAACTCAGGAACGCAGGCTATTCGTATACATACATATCCGCCCAAACTGGTATTTCAAAAAGTACTCTAAGTGGGTGGCTCGGTGCCGTTCCGTATATTCCTAATGAAGAGACTGTTCTAAAAATAGGGAAAGCGCGGGCTGCGTCTGGGGAAGCAAAAAATAAGGTAAAGCGAGAGTCGATAGCCTTTGCTGGGGAAGAGGCTTTAAAAGATATTGGAAAAGTTTCAGAACGTGATTTGTTTATGCTTGGACTTGGTTTATTTATTGGAGAAGGGTCAAAATCCTCTCAGTTAGTTTCTTTTGTAAATTCAAATCCAAAAGTAGTAAGGTTTATTGTTCATTGGTTTACTCAAGTTTTGGGACTTTCAAAAAAAAATATAACTATCCGTCTTCACCTTTATCCTGATAATGACCAGCTTGCGTGTGTACTATTTTGGTCGAATGTCACAAATATCCCTACACGGCAATTTCAAAAAACATATATTGATCGTCGTGAGAATAAAAAGGCGATAAAGACCGGCAAACTTCCGTATGGAACGGCACATGTAGTTATAAGAAGCAGGGGGGAGAAACGTTTTGGCGTCCATCTGGCTAGGAAAATACAAGCATATTCTGCTATAGTGCTCGAGGTGCGATAATATTGCGGACGTGGTCTAACGGTATGACGGGTGCCTTCCAAGCACTCAGCGCGGGTTCGACTCCCGCCGTCCGCACTGATAAAATAAATTTATGCAATTTAAACAGGCAGGATGGGCTCTTCTTATACTTATTATTGGGGCGGTTATTTTTGGTCTATTGGCTTCAAAAACTAACCCGGGCACAATGCCTATTGTGCAAGGCGCGCCTATCCTTGCGGGTACCGAGACAAAAGAGGGAGATTTTCTCTACACAGAAGATGCGCCGTATTACACCATCGAGGCACGTTATCCTGCGCATGAGCCGGTGGTCGAGCAGGCGGTCGCCGACCGCATTGAGGAGTTTAAAAAGAATGGTGACTTTGCAAACCTGACCGCCGAAGATATCAACATCCAAGGGCTTGGTCCCGATCGCAAGTATGCGCTCGATATGGAGTACAAAACATATATCTCACCAAACACGGTGTCATATGCGTACACTATCTACGAAGACACGCTCGGTGCACACCCCAACGTCTACTTTAAAACATTTGTGTTTGATCAAAATGATACCCAACTGACGATTAAAGACATTCTGGCTTCTAACTCCAATGGGCTGGAGGAACTGTCACTCCTAGTCTCTAATGATGTGGTTGCACAATACAAAGAGCGCGCACAGGTTGATGACACGACAGGGCTTATATATGACGAAGGGCTGGCTCCTAAAGAGGACAACTTCAGCAACTTTGTGATTGACCGCGACACCTTGGTTATTCAGATACCGCCGTATCAGGTGGCGGCCTACGCAGTAGGAAGCTTTGAGGTGCGGATCAAACTTACAGACATTCAGTAACGAAAAAACCCGCCGAGGTGGCGGGTTTTTTCGTCTCGAGAGGATTTGCTAGCGAACCGCTTCTTTAAGCGCCTTGGCTGCTTGGAACTTCGGCACGCGCATCGCGGGGACCTGTACGGTCGCGCCCGTGCGTGGGTTGCGTGCTTGGCGAGCGGCGCGCATCTTGGTTTTGAAGATGCCGAGGCCTGCGACGGAGACGTCGCCACCCTTTTTGAGCTCGCTGACGATGGCATCTATCATGGACTCGACGGCGCGCTCAGCGTCGGCCTTGGTTGTCCCAAGGACGCCGTGCACTTTTTCCGCAATATCCTGTTTATTCATATGTATAAACGTTATTAGTAACCTGACACCCTGTGCGGGTAGTATACCCCCCTCCAAAAAGCGTGCAACCCCTTATTTTTCAACCCGTTCCGACCTTGCGTCGGAAAGAAAAAGGCTCCCCAACGCGGGGAGCCAAGCCTCATATCAGTCTTGAGCTGTACTGCAGTGCGTCGATCATCAGCGACATAACCTGCTCATGCTCTGCCAAAGAGAGCAGGGGAGGCATGTAGCCGCACCCGCACTCCGGTCCGTACGAGAACTGGAGCATTTTTTGTATCGCTCGGTAGTCCTCCGACGGAGTTGCGAGCAATACGGGGGTCGCTTTCCCCAATATCCTGCACGAAAACGCCACAAAGCTCGCCTGCAGTTGTACCGGAGTGTCCGGTTCGGTCACACTGCAGACCAGCATGCACGCACCCATCGCCACATCAGGGCGCGCGAGCAATGCAGAGGCGCGGTTCATCGCTGCGTCGAAGACCCCTTCTTCCCAGTGGTTGACCGCGGTGGTTCCAAGAATGAGCGGTTCAAACAGCTCGCAGAGCGGCATACCACGGCAGTTCTCCAAGACGGACAGAAGTTCCTCTTGATCGATATGCCGGTTGCTTACGGCGGTTAGCCCCAGTATTGGACGTTGCATGAAGACCCCCTTAAGTACATGTTGTCCGTCTAGAACCCTACTCCTGCTGGGCTACATTTGCAACTAAAAACTCCCCGTGAGGGGAGTTTTGATTTAGCGAGCGAATTCGATTGCGCGGGTTTCGCGCACCACCAGTATTTTTATTTCGCCAGGATATTTGAGCTCGTTTTCGATTCGCAGCGCGATGTTACGTGCCAGTTCGCGCGCTTGGAAGTCGCTCATGACATCAGGTTTTACAAATACGCGCACCTCGCGGCCTGCAGAAATCGCGTACGACTTCTCCACGCCCTCAAACGAGTTGGCGATGCCCTCGATGTCGGAGAGGCGCTTGATGTACTGCTCAACCGAGTCGCGGCGGGCACCGGGGCGTCCGCCAGAAATGGCGTCGGCCACCTGAACAATGTACGACTCGGCTGTTTCGTACGGATACTCCTCGTGGTGTGCCTGCATCGCTTTAATAACCTCTTCCTGCACACCGAACTTCTGCAGTATGCGGCGACCGATCTCGACGTGGGTGCCCTGTACCTCGTGGTCCAAAGCTTTGCCTATGTCGTGGAGGAGTGCTCCTGCACGGGCAATTTGCGGGTTGGCACCGACCTCTTCGGCTATCATGCCAGCAATGTGCGCCATTTCTATCGAGTGTTGCAGTACCGACTGTCCGTAGGACGTGCGGAAGTGCAGACGCCCGAGGATCATCAAAAGGCGCGGGTCGAGGTTGAGTACTCCGGTCTCAAAGGCGGCGGCCTCGGCCTTTTCTTTGATTATTTTGTTGACGTCGGCTTTCGCTTTTTCCACTGTCTCCTCTATTTTTGCCGGCTGGATGCGGCCATCAATGATGAGATTCTCCAGAGCAACGCGCGCAATGGCGCGGCGCAGTGGGTCGTAAGACGAAAAGACGATAGAGCCGGGGGTGTCGTCGATAATGACTTCCACTCCGGTGGCACGTTCAAATGCTTTGATGTTGCGACCCTCCTTGCCGATTATTTTGCCCTTAAGGTCATCGTTCGGGATAGTAATCGCGGTTGCCATTGTGTCCGAGGCGACCGAGTTGCCCAAGCGGTGTATGGCAGTGACCAAAATATCTTTTGCCTTGCGGTCGAGGCGCTCAAAACCATCGCGCTCGAGCTTGGCGGTGCGCATCATCATGTCCTCGCTATTCTCACGCTCAAGTTCCGAGTAGAGCTGCTCTTTGGCCTGCTCTTTGGAGAGACCGGCTACTTTTGCAAGCTCGTTGCCGCGCTCAGTAAGCAGCACTTCGGCGCGCTCTTTTATCTGCTTAACCTCCTCAATTTTGCCTTTGACCGCCTGAATTTCAGAATCAAGCTCGCCCTGCTTTTTGTCCAAAAATTCCTCACGTTTAAAGACACGCTCTTCTTGGCGCGTTACTTTCTCCTCTTTTTCTGCGATGGTCTGCTCGAGTGTGGAGAGAACCTCGGTTGCTTTGTTCTGCGCCTCTTCAGTTATTTTTTTTGCTTCCTCGCGTGCATCCAGAAGGATGTGCTTAACCTCTACTTCTATTGATGCTTTGCGCGCACTAACGAGCAGCCATCGGAATACATACCCGATTACTGCACCACCCAAGGCTGACAGCGCCAGCAGGGCAAACACTATTTTTAATGACATAAGTTTGGTTCATGAAATACATATAGAAACGAACGCCTTCACAATACTATGAAAGCGTCCGTTCGGCAATTGAGCTCTACTTCTTCGTCAGCGTCGCTTGGTTGGTCAAAATATCGTCTACAATGCCGTACTTTTTGGCCTCTTCTGCCATCATAAAGTAGTCGCGGTCGACGTCTTTTTCTATCTTTTCGAGCGGCTGGCCGGTAGCCTTAGAGAGTATTTTGTTGAGGCGGGCGCGGGTAGCGATGATGTGCTTGGCCGTAATTTCGATATCGGTAGCTTGTCCCTGCGCACCACCCCATGGCTGGTGGATCATCACCTCGGCGTTGGGGAGAGCGAAGCGCTTGCCCTTTTGACCTGCGGCAAGCAGTACCGCCGCCGCCGAAGCCGCGATGCCGACGCACACCGTCGCCACGTCGGGCTTGATGAGGTTCATCGTGTCGAGTATTGCCAAGCCAGCCGTCACCGAGCCGCCGGGGGAGTTGATGTAGAGCTGGATATCCTTTTTGGGGTCCTCGCTGGCCAAAAAGAGTATCTGGGCTATCACGAGGTTGGCGGTATGGTCCTCGATAGGCCCGGCCAAAAAGACGATGCGGTCTTTGAGCAGGCGGCTAAAGATGTCGTAGGCGCGCTCGCCCTGGGGCGACTTCTCTATCACCATAGGCACGAGCTGGTTGCGAATCTCGCCGGTATTTTGATTTTTGGGGTTGTTTTGCATGGGGACAGTATAGTCTTGA
>CALREG010000029.1 GCA_943355135.1 Candidatus Nomurabacteria bacterium
CCTCCAGTCACTAGTACTGTCATCAGCAACTCCCCTGCTTCTGTTCAATCTGTGTCGCACGATAGCACTTGTCCGCGCCCTAATCAACGTACTCCAAAAAATTTAAACCCCGCTGCGGGTCAGAAGTTTCTTTATGGTTTTGAGCGCAATAGTCGCATCAAGCACCAACGAGCGATGAGTCAGATAGTACAAATCGTACGAAAGCTTCTCGCGCGTCGCTTCCACATCGCTGCCGTGGTGTGGATGATTGTCATGATACAGCTGCGCCCAACCAGAAAGGCCGGGCTTTACCAAATGGCGCAAATGGTAGTACGGAATGTGTTTGCCATACTCTTCTACCAACGCAGGGAACTCGGGCCGCGGTCCAATAAGCGAAAGGTCGCCCGTAAACACATTCCAGAGCTGGGGCAACTCGTCGATGCGCGTGCGACGCATCATACTGCCCAATGGAGTAACGGTGAGTGTCGATTTGAGCACCTCGTTGCCGCTGTCAGCACCGGTCATACTGCGGAACTTGCGCATGACAATAGGGCGGTTATTTTTGCCGACGCGAATTTGCGAATAAAATATAGGGCCCCCATCCTGCAGTTTTATAGCAATAATAAGAAACGGATACAGCACCAGAGAAAGTAGGCCGAGCACTACTGCCGCCACAATATCCATCGCGCGCTTCAGTGGATCGTAGAGCGTATGCGCGTAGCGCGAGACATGGCGCGCCACCCAGCGATTGTCCACCCGATGCAAAGCGATGCGTCCAAAAATAGCTTCGTAGAGAGCGCCTGCATCAAAAAAGCGAACACCCTCGGCAATGTACGAGCTGATGTCGCCGAAGACGGCTGATACTTTAGGATTGTCCCAGTCGGCGATGACCATACGCACACGGTGTCGCGCCACCGCGGCGCGGAGCTCTCCCCCTAAGTCTGCCGCTTCGGGGTCGATGATTACCACTACACGTGCGGGTCCGCGGTGCGCGTTATTAAGAGCATGAGCAAGCTCTGCAACCTCCTCACCGCTACCTACGGCGATGGCTGGCTCGGGGCTCCATAGGCGCGGAGCGAACATGACGCGCCAGAGCAAAATAAGCACAAACGAAACGCCCAAATATATAAAGAGGAGCGTTTTCGGTGCAATACCAAAGAGCGGCACAAAAAAGAAGAACAGCGCCGCAAAGACCATGTTGAACGTTTGGGCGATGAGCAGAGTTGTAGAGAGCGCGCGACGGGCCAGAATGACGGAGCGGTTTTCGTACAATCCTGCTATAAAAAAGACCCCGACCCACACAATAAAGAGGAGTGAGAACGGGACGAGGTGGTCTATAAAAATAGCCTGCTGCGGCACCTCAAAGGTACGCAAAAAGAGCGATATCCACAGGGCGAGTATGAAGGACAGCACATCCCCCGTAAAAAGGACGAGCGTCCGGGGGCGGAAAGCAGTGGTCATATGATTAACGCTATACTACAACACGTGAGGCCATATTCAAGTTACCTATGCAAAAAATCCTTTTCGCTATAACAAAGTCTAACTGGGGCGGCGCCCAGCGCTATGTCTTTGACCTTGCCAATTCCCTTCCAAAACAGGACTGGAGCATCGGCGTAGTGCTGGGCGGTACCGGCCTCCCCGGAGCCGCGGCAGGCAGGCTCGAGGAGCAGCTACGCGCGAGCGGCATCCGCACGGTGTTTATCCCCGCCTTTATGCGCGACTTCTCGCTCGGCGCCGACTGGCAGGCCTTTCGCCAGATGCGAAAGCTGTTTGCGACCGAACATCCCGACGTGGTGCATCTCAACTCCTCAAAAGCAGGTGGCCTTGGAGTGCTGGCTGCACGCATGGCGCGGATAAAGATGATTGTCTTTACGGTACACGGTTTGCCGTGGAATGAAGACCGCGGAGTACTAAGCCGTCTTTCTATACGCTTCGCAAGCTGGCTGACATTTCTGCTCTGTCACCGCGTCATAGTTGTCTCGCACGATGCACTCGAGCAAGTAGGCGCACTCCCACTCTGCAGCAAGAAAGTACGTTTGGTACACAACGGCGTAGCACCATTAGAATTTTTATCTAGAGAAGAGGCGCGCACCCAGCTCGGCATAGCACCAGACATTTTTTATATCGGCGCCGTCGGCGAGCTGACGTGGAACAAAGGCTACCACGTACTCTTGCGCGCCGCCGAAACCCTGAAGCGTCAGGGCAAAAAATTTAACCTCCTTATTATAGGAGAGGGCGAAGAGCGCAAATTTATTGAAACGATGATTGAAGAGGAGGAGCTAGGAGACACAGTTCGGCTCGCTGGTTTTGTGGCCGACGCATACCGCACGCTCAAAGCATTTGATATGTTTGTGCTCCCTTCGGTCAAAGAGGGCCTGCCGTATGTACTTATTGAGGCAGGGCTTGCGGGGCTGCCCGTCGTTGCCAGCAAGGTGGGAGGCACTCCTGACCTTATCAGCGGAGGTGCGGGGCTACTTGCAGAACCTAAAAACCATAACGAGCTTGCTGACCGAATTGCAACACTCATGGACGACCCTTCTTTACGCTCAACCTACAGCAGTGCTTTGCACAACCGGGCGACTACCGAGTTCTCCATTGAACACATGGTCGAAGGAACGGTCGCGGTCTATCGCCATCGAGATTAGTTGCGGGCGGTTTCGTATCCGCCGCTCCACTCGCCGCCCTCATCGCGTCGACCAGCAAGCGCGTAGCGCGCCATACCCGATATCATCCCGAGCGCCAAAAACTCCGCCAAGATATGCGAGCCCCCGTAGCTCATAAAAGGTATGGTGGTGCCAGTCACGGGCAAGAGTCCTAAGTTGATGCCCGTGTGCAACAAAAAGTGCGCGCCGAAGTAGCACAGCACGCCGAGCGCAAAGAGTGTCTCGAAGTTGGACGCACCACGAGCGGCGGCGGCCACGATGCGCCAAAAAAGTAAGCCATACAAACTGAAGACCAGTACCACACCGACAAAGCCCCACTCCTCTGCAAATGCCGCAAAAATAAAGTCGGTCTGATGTTCGGGTAGGAATCGCAGCTTGCTTTGTGTGCCGTAGCCTATCCCCTTGCCGAACAGCTCTCCCGAGCCGACTGCCACGGTTGACTGGTAGGCGTTGTAACCCGCGCCGTGGATATCTGCCAGTGGGTGCAAAAAGGTCATGATGCGCGTCTTTTGATAATCCTGAAATCCAAACAACCACAACCCTGCAAATGCCACCACGCCCACCGCCACCACCGCAAAGAGGTGCGTGCGCGAAATGCCCGAGAGCAGTACCATGCCGAGCCAAATAAGGAATATGATGATGGCCGAACCAAAGTCAGGCTGGAGTGCCACCAACACAAACACAATCGCTGCGTACGCTCCAGATATCAAAATATGGCGTATGTGTGCTATCTCGATATGCCGGCGGGAAAAGTATTTTGCCAAAGCAATAATGAGTGCGAGCTTTACAAACTCAACCGGTTGGAGCGCGAAGATACCGAGGTCAAACCATGACTTGGCACCCTTCATGGCGGTGCCTACCGCAACCAACACCACAAGTGGTATGAGCACGATGCCAAAGAGTGCTGCCGCGACAGAGCCGCGGCGCAAAAAGCGCCAGTCTATAGCGGATGCTACAAAAAATACTCCTACGCCCAGCAATATCCATATCGCTTGCCGCAAGAAAAAAGGGTCCTCTCCCTGAAAGGAATTCATCGTGAGCAGCCCAAGGAGCGCGAGCGTGAG
This sequence comes from Candidatus Nomurabacteria bacterium, assembly GCA_943355135.1. GTDB lineage: Bacteria > Patescibacteriota > Minisyncoccia > Phycocordibacterales > SBAW01 > GWA1-54-10. Next base: position 3,707 of record CALREG010000029.1, read on the forward strand.
CGCCGCGCCAAAAGCTATCCAATCGACGGATTTTTTATTGGTGTCAAAGCGTATCGGAGTCATAAGGGAACTCGTATGCCGCAAAGCGGCGCTAGAAAAGGCAAAATTAAAAAGAAGGGAGTACGGTAATCTCAGCGCGGATGATATTTTTGACTCCCCCCGGCCATGTAAAGACCACGTCTTGCGAGCCTTTGTGGGTAATGCGCGGAAGTATACTGCGCGAGGCTCCACGCGCGATACCTTTGCTGTCAAACAGTACCGCGGTGACTATTACTTTGTTGGCGTCTTTGATGGAGTCGTTGGATATCGTGGCAGAGAGTTGTGACGCGTCTGGTGCGAGATACTGATTGCCCACTCGCAGTGGTGGCAAATCGCCTACGCGCTGCCAGACCGGCTCTTCAGAAAAGGCAAAGAGTGCGCGGGCAACCGTGCGATTACCGACATCGATGTTGGGGTCGATAAACGGCACGGTCTGCACCGGCGGAATATTTATGACGCCGATGCGCTCGGTGACGAGACTATTTTTTTCATCAAATAACTGGAAGGAGTAGGCTACGTTGCGGGCCGCGGCGCCGGGGTTGGGGTTTTGTACATACGCGGCCGCCGTGTAGGTGGACGGGCTGACTTGGAACGCTCGCGACCACAGCACCACTGGCGCGCGAGTCTGGTCGCGGCAGAGTAGCGAGCAGGAACCTCCGCAATCAACGCCGCGCTCATCGTTGTTAAGCACTCGGTCAAAACAAGTGGGGGCGTTGGTAAAAAAGACTACATATAAGGTAAGAAGCGCAACAAACCCAATAGCCCCAGCCACCGTGGTATACAAAAACTTGCGTCGACTGGACCAACTAAGAGCCATGTGAGTATTGTAACGCAAAAAAGGCATCCTAAAATGCCTTGTAAATACTGGTGTTTTGGACTCTCTGTTCTGGCGGTTAGCTACTCTGGCCACCTGTAACAGTGACTACCATCGCCACTAGCGAGCTTAACCCCAATAGTACAGCAAAGCTGACTACGGGGCGTGCTTCCGGTCGGAATGGAACGGGTTGAAAAAGCGTGGGGCCCTTTTTCAAAGCCGGAGGCAGACGTGCCGAGGCGGGGTCGCGCAAAAACTCAGCAGAGTTTTATGCGTGACTGACCCCGGCGTTCATGTACAAAGGTCGTGGCAGCTACCTACTCTGGCCTCCTGTAACAGAGACTACCATCGGCACTACGAGTCTTAACTTCCGTGTTCGGAATGAGAACGGGTGTATCACTCGCGTTGAGCCACCACTACCTTTAGACATGAACTTGTAAGTTTCGTAGAGGACCCGAGCATTATCGCTCGGGTTTATTTTGATTGGCGGGGCAGACTGGATTCGAACCAGTGACCTCTGGGCTGTCCACCCAGCACTCTAACCAAGAGGAGTCAGTACCGAGAGCTTAGCATTGCGCTAGCCTTCAATGCCAAGATCATGTGCTGACCTGTCTCCACTGAGCTACAGCCCCCTAACCAAACAAACACAAAGAACAATTCCTCAACGAAACTTACAAATTTGGTAAAACAACAACATTTCGTAGACCTACAGATCATTGCGGCACTCAAGCCCCATCCTCCTCGATAGAGGACGGAAACCTTGATCGATTAGTACTTCTCGCCTGAACGCCTTGCGGCGCTTACAGCTAAAGCCTATCAACGTCATCATCTCTAACGGATCGTAATGATTACTCATCTTAAAGTCGGCTTCGCGCTTAGATGCTTTCAGCGCTTATCCTTTCCCGACATAGCTACCCAGCGGTGCCCTTGGCAGGACAGCTGGCAGACCAGTGGTCAGTTCACTCCGGTCCTCTCGTACTAGGAGCAAATCTTTTCAATAATCGACGCCTGCAGTAGATAGGAGACCAACCTGTCTCACGCATGTTTCCACACATTACTGTGTGCATTGGACTATAACTTCTTCTGATCTCTCAGAAGGCTAACAATTAGTCTCTACGGGTGAGGGAACACTCATGTCGAGTCTTCGAGACCTCTTCCCTCGGTATAGCCCTAAGTATAGGATTCTACCGATATAAGTTAGCTTGTTCGCATCCGGTAAAAGGATGCGACCGCCGTGATTGGTTGATTCTACTTTCTTTCTTATTTTTACATTCAAGACGAAACTCTTCTCTCGTGGGGTTCAGACGGTTCAACTACCGAAATTTCTTTCAGTTTCTGAACGGTCTGAACCCAGCTCGCGTACCATTTTAATTGGCGAACAGCCAAACCCTTGGGACCTTCTTCAGCCCCGGGATATGGTGAGCCGACATCGAGGTGCCGAACTCCGCCGTCGCTATGGACGCTTAGGCGGAACTAGCCTGTTATCCCCAGAGTAGCTTTTGTCAGATAATCTTCCAC
>CALREG010000030.1 GCA_943355135.1 Candidatus Nomurabacteria bacterium
CATTTTGGTGAGTATGTCTTTGACCGTCTGCATCCCTTTAGTATAGCCCTATTTGACACCTTGACAAATCTGTTGTTTGGGTGTATACTGTATGGGAAGTTCACAGTTCATCAAAACCGCCTGAGGAGGGCACTATGATCCGCATCGTTATCGCTATCGTTCTCGCCGCCTGCACGCTCTCGATCGCTATGGCCCAGCCGGCCAAAGCGAGCTGGTGGGAGCAGCACGCCAACGAGCAGGCAACGAAGCTCGAAAATGCCTGCAACACGCTGATCGACAATGGTACCAACGTGGGCGACTGCAAACGTCGCGCCGATCTGCTGCGTCTGCCCGAGAATGCTTCCACGCGCGAATGGGCACATCATCAGAATGCGATCGTCGCATTTGCACACTATTATCGCGCGCAGTTCGACATCGTGTACCCGCCACTTGGCCAAGCGGCGAAGAAGTAAGGTCCGCAACGCCTCAAGGTTGCAAAAGCCCCGACTTCGGTCGGGGCTTTCTATATTTCTTATTCAGCTTTCTTTTTGGCGAAGCCCCTGCGCTTTTTTTCTTCTTTCAATATTTCGAGCGCACGTTCAAGCTCAATGTCGTACACATCGTCTTTTTTGAGCGAGCGGAAGTCGGCTTTGGGTTTGGTGTGGTGCGCAATGTACGGACCAAAACGGCCGACGTTGGCCACAATGTCGAGCCCGCTCTCTGGGTGTTTACCCAACATGCGAGGTAGCGAGAGATATATGAGCGCGTCCTCAAGCGTCACTGATGTAGGATCTTTTTCTTTCGGCACCGATGAACGCCGCGGTTTGGCTTTTTTAGTTTTACCTTTGCCTTCTGGTATCTCGCCCTGCTGTACATATGGACCAAAGCGTCCATCGAGCACATAAATATTTTCTCCCGAGTCGGGATGTGTGCCGATAGGTTTGGCAGGCTCGTTTGATATAACCTCGCCGGTCGCGGTGCGCGCGCCCATGCAGTCGGGGAAATTTGCGCAACTCATAAACTTGCCCTGTCGCGAGAGTTTAAACACCATGTTTTTGTTGCAGACGGGGCACACAAATTCTGCAGGAGCGGGCCCCAAGTCAGTAATCTTGCCCGCCTCTTTGTCCTTCTTTTTAACTTCTTTCAAAAACGGTACATAAAAATCTTTGAGTGTTTTGGTGTACTCACGTTTACCATCGGCGATTTCGTCGAGCTCATCTTCCATCTCGGCCGTAAAGGTGTCGGATATGTAGGTGGGGAAGTTTTCTTCAAGAAAACTCGACACCACGTCGCCGGTGTCGGTGGGCTTCAGCGAGCGGCCTTCTTTCTCCACATAGCCGCGCGCATCAAGCGTCTTCATAATGCTCGCGTAGGTTGAGGGGCGGCCGATACCGCGCTTCTCAAGCTCCTTCACCAATCCTGCTTCGGTGTAGCGAGGCGGGGGTGTAGTCTGCTTCTCCTCGGCAGACACGTCTTTGACATCCAGTTTGTCGCCCGCCACAACTTTGGGAAGTTCTACATCTTCGCCGCGTGCGTCAGGGTCGGCCTTCAGCCAGCCGTCGAAGAGCACACGGCTACCGTTAGCCACGAAATCAGGCACCGAGGTCGAACCTTGCTGCTTGCCATCAAGGTTCGACCTCGCTGGCACGTTAGCAATTATTTTAGTGCGCAACACTTTGGCATCGGTCATCTGGCTTGCGACCGCGCGCGCCCAAATAAGTTCGTAGAGATTCTTCTGCTCGGGTGTAGTACCCGCAGACTTCTTTTCGGCGTGGGTGGGGCGGATAGCTTCGTGCGCCTCCTGCGCGTTTTTAGATTTTTGTGCAAAGGTGTGCGCCTCGGCATACTGGGCGCCATACTCTTTTTCTACCATCCCCAATATCGCTGTTTGTGCCGCCTTACCGAGGTTCGGGGAGTCGGTGCGCATGTAAGTAATATGCCCAGCTTCGTAGAGTTTTTGAGCAATACGCATAGTGTTTGAGGGCGAGTATCCCAAGCGCGATGATGCCGCTTGTTGGAGTGTGGACGTTGTAAATGGTGGGCGTGTGGTGCGCTTGGCCTCAGTTTCAGAAACATCGGTGACTTTGAGCCCATCGGCCTTTACTGCTTCGAGTATCGAGTCCGCAACTCCTTTGTCGCGCGGCTCTTCGCTGCAAGTCAGCATCAAGCCTTCTTTCTTCGGGGTCGTAGTCTGCGTGGTGATGACGTAGAACGTCTCGGGGATAAATGCGCGTATCTCGCGCTCGCGCTCCATGAGTATTCGCAACGCTGGCGACTGTACGCGGCCAGCCGAGAGTCCGTAGCGCACTTTCTTCCAAATCAGGCCCGAGAGGTCGTAGCCCACGAGGCGGTCGAGCACGCGGCGCGCCTCCTGTGCGTAGCGCAGGTTTTCATCAATGAGGCGCGGGTTCTTGAGCGCCTCACCAATAGCCTCTTTGGTAATTTCATTAAATACAATGCGCTTCGGCTTTTTGAGTCCGAGTTCCTCGCCGATGTGCCACGCAATGGCCTCGCCCTCGCGGTCGGGGTCGGTTGCAAGCAAGACCTCTTTTGCTTTGTCCGACAGCTCACGCAGTTCAGCTATAACTGCCGCTTTGCCTGGTACCACCTCGTAGTGGGGGATAAACCCGCCCTCGATATCAATCGCTTTTTTGTTGCTCTTGGGGAGGTCGCGCACGTGGCCCACCGAAGCACGCACAATAAAGTCGCCCTTAGAGTCGAGCTCCTTAAGATATTTTTCTATAGTCTTCGCCTTTGCGGGCGACTCAACGATTACTAATTTCATGCAGTAGGTGAGTGTTTACCGTATTACAGTAGCACATGTCAAATGCGGGCAAGAAAAATCCGGCGCATTTTTAGTGCGCCGGAGTGTGTCATGCGTAGTCGGGAGGACCGAAATCTCGAACGTAGAGTTGAGCGATCCAGAACAGCTCCCGTTCGGTGAGCCCAGATTCTTTAGCTGTCGGAAACGCCGAACTGAGATGAAGCGGTGACACCGGCCCGAGCGCCTTGGAGGGCTGAACTGCGTCGATGAGCTTCTGCTTATCCACCGTCGGTAGTGGCCGGTTTTCGAAATGTTTGAGCTGCGGCTTTTTAGTGGGAGTCTCCAGCTGCATCGGCGACTTGTGCGTTGCTCTGGATTTTTTGGGCTCAACGCCGCTCTTGCGGTTTTGGAGCTGCCAGCTCCAACGCAGGCCCAGCCGGTTGGATGCACTCGACATCGCGTTGGTGTTGATGATGCCGGTGGCTCGCATCGCCTCCTGCCGACTTCCGCCATTGAGATAGATTTCCTTCAGAACCTTGTCGCGTGCGTCTGACATCCTGTTTTCCTTTCGGTTCAGTCTGCTTTTACTGTATCACACGCGCTCTATCTTGCCCAATCGCTCGACAATAAGTCCGCGGATAAGGAGCGAGGAGAGCGCAATATTTGCCTCCTGAGCAGAAAGTCCTGAGTGTTCAATGAGCTCATCGCGCACCAGCGGCTCGACTAGTGCATGAAGTGCCTTCATCTCTGGTTCGGTCAGGTCGAGCGGCATTGCGGCTTGTTTTAGTGTGTCGAGCGGCTTGATGCCGAGCGACTGAAGGATGTCGTCTGCACTCCGTACCAGTGTGGCACCCTCGCGCAATAGCCGATTGACCCCCGCGCCCGTCTCGCGCCCCAGCTCGTGCGGAATGGCGAGCACCTCGCGGTTGTAGTCGAGTGCCAAGCGCGCGGTAATAAGCGTGCCGGACTTCTCCCCAGCTTCAACAATCAGCGCGGCCTGCGACATCCCCGCGCTGATGCGATTGCGTTTGGGGAAGTCGTATATGGCTGCTTTATGCGGACCAATATCTTCTGACAATAGTGCGCCACCGCGCGCCAAGATGCGCTGAGCGACCGGCTTGTTTGTAGAAGGATATATAGAAGCGTCGTCGCACGAGGAGGGGAGCACGGCGACCGTGTGGAGCCCGACATCCATCGCCGCTTTGTGCGCCTCGGAGTCTATGCCCAGCGCCATGCCGGAGACAATTGATACCGGATAGCCCGCAAGACCGGCAATGAGCTGCTGGCAGACACGGCGACCATATATAGAAGTGGCGCGTGAGCCGACGACGCACAGGTAGTGGTGTCCTTTTGGGGCCAGCTCGCCGCGCAAATAGAGCACTTTGGGTTTGTCCGGAATCTCGCGCAAGAGGGGAGGAAAGTCCTTGGGACGTAGTTGGCGTATGTCGGATTGCATTGTAGGATTATTCTAACTCCACTTTTTATGCTCGATATTAAATTTATCCGCGAGAATGCCGACCTGATTAAGGCAGGCGCCAAAAAGAAGCATCTAGAGGTTGATATCAACCAGCTCCTCGCGGTGGATGAAAAGCGCCGCGGCCTGCTTTCTGAAGTGGAGGGGATGCGCGCCAAGCAGAACACCGTCTCCGACGAGGTGGTAAAAGCTTCGCCCGATGAGAAAGCGCGCCTGATCGGCGAGATGAAGACGCTCAAAGAAACCCTTTCGACCAAAGAAAAAGAGCTCGCCGAAGTCGACCATCAGTGGCAGCTCCTGATGGTGCAGGTGCCCAACCTCCCCGACCTCTCGGTGCCGGAGGGCGCGTCTGATGCCGACAATGTCGAGGTGCGAGTATGGGGAGATAAGCCCGCAATCGCCAATCCCAAGAGCCATGTAGAGCTGATGCAAAACCTCGGGATGGCCGACTTTGAGCGCGGCACCAAAGTGTCTGGATTTCGCGGCTATATATTGAAAGGCGACGGAGCACTGCTCAACTACGCGGTGTGGAATTTTGTGCAGGACCATTTTGTAAAAAAAGGCGGCTTTACGCCGATGCTCGTGCCGTCGTTGGTAAAGCGTGTGGCATTCCTCGGCACCGGCTACTTGCCGCAAGGCGAGGAAGATTTGTACAAAACGCAGGACGGCGACTTTTTGGCCGGCACTGGCGAGGTGGCAACGATGGCCTACTACATGAATGAGACACTCGACAAAAAAGACTTGCCGATGAAGATGCTTTCGTTTAGCCCATGCTTTAGGCGCGAGGCGGGGAGTCATGGCAAGGACACCAAAGGGCTCATGCGCGTGCACGAATTCTTTAAATTTGAGCAGGTGGTGCTGTGCGAGGCCAGCCACGAAGAGACCGTGCGTTTGCACGAAGAGCTAACACAGAATGCCGAGGGCCTCTTGCAGGCGCTCAACCTTCCGTACCATGTGGTGGTCAACTGTGGCGGCGACTTGGGGTTGGGACAGGTCAAAAAATACGATATAGAGGCATGGGTCCCGAGCGAGGGTAAATATCGCGAGACGCACTCCTCTTCCTACTTCCACGACTTTCAAACTCGCCGGCTCAATATCCGCTACCGCGACGAAAACGGTGCTATGCAATACGCGCACTCGCTCAACAACACGGCGCTCGCGACCCCGCGTATCCTTATTTCCATAATCGAAAACAATCAAAACGAAGAGGGCTCGATTACGGTCCCTGAAGCTCTGCGCTCGTACATGGGCAAGGACAAAATCCAAAAGAATAGTTAGCGGTACTATAGAAGGATGGCTCGTGTAGAACTCTCTCCATCGCGACTCCGCGCACGCAAGCGCCGTCGCCGCGTCCGCATTGGTTTGTTTTTTGGCGTACTCTTGCTACTTTTGTTTGGTGCATTGGTCGGAGTGTCATATATCCCCGCACTGCAAGTGCGCGAGGTAGTAGTGAGCGGTACTAAAACACTCGCTTCGAGCACGGTGCAAGCATTTGTACAGGAGCGTTTACTGGGCTCCTACGGATACATTCTCCCCAAGAGCAATATATTTTTGTATCCGAAGCAGGGCATAAGCATGCAGCTACTGAAAGCGTACCCGGTGCTTGCAAGCGCCGACGTGCATGCGGGCGACTTTCATACAGTTGTGGCAAATGTTGTCGAGCGCTCTCCGCGCGCGCTGTGGTGCGAGAACAAGGAGCAATGCTTTTTTATAGATGA
>CALREG010000031.1 GCA_943355135.1 Candidatus Nomurabacteria bacterium
AGCGAGTGCCGCGGCCGAATCGGGCTCTACTAAGTAGCCCGCGTCTACGGGCAGTACTTCAGCAATAGACGGCACGTTTGAGGCAACTATCGGCCGGCCGCTCGCCATATACTCAAATAACTTCATGGGCGACGTGTATTGTGCCGACTGTTGGTCGCGCGCGGAGTTTGGCAGCACCAGCACATCGGCCGCAGACTGCCACAGCGGCATCTCACCATGCGGCTTCTGACCTACCGCGTGTATGTTTGATATGCTCGCGTACTTCTTTTTAAACTTCTGCAAATCGTACTCCGTGCCGCCCACAAAATATACCGCCACCTCGGGCATACGTTGAGCCGCTTCTGCCAGCGTATCTACGCCCTTCCATACATAGAGGTGTCCGGTGTAGACGACTATGTGTACCTCCTGCGGCAGAGAAAGTTTTGCACGCGCGGTCGCGTGGTCGGTAGAAGAAAATTGCTCTATATCAACCGCGTTACGCTCAAGCAAAAGTTTGTGTTCTGGAATATCGAACTTCTTTTGTAACTCCCCTTTCTTCCACTTGTTGGTGGCAAGCACCGTGTATGCGCGGCGGAACAGCCGCGCATAAAAATTGTGATGGTGTGTTGGAAAATCATGCACTTCTACAACAACCTTGTCAGAAAATAAGGTTGCCATCAACGCGGGTAGTGGCTCGTTGGTAATTACGATGTCGCGGCCGCGCACCTGCAGAGCAAAATAGGCGAGGCATGAAAGCGTAAACGTTGCGTAACTTATAAGAAACGCGGCGTGGCGTACGAGCGGCACGTAGCGCAGGTCGAGCGCAGGCAAGTAGACGACGCGAACGTCGGTAGAAATGTTGTAGTACGCATGCGGGTTGCTGCGTACGCGGCCCAAATTACGCGGCACCAGCAGAGTCACTGCGCCAAACGGCACAAACGAGTCCGCTTCTTTGGCAGCAAAAAGTGCGGCGGCCTTCTCGCTCGGGAAGCGCCCGTGATAGATTACAAAAAGTTTTTTCATATCTGTTTGCGAAGCTCGGCGACAATATGTTTCATCTGCGCATCGATACGGAAGTGTTGTACGAACGCATTCCGTGCATTGTGTTGCATCTCCTCAAACCGCTCGGGGGTAATACTTGCATGGAATTGCGCTATGCGCTCGGGTAGTTGCTTGATATCACGAAAGTCGACGATGAGACAAAACTCTTTGTAGTCAACAACGTCCTTAAACGGCAACCGGCGCTCAGTATCGAGCATGACGGGGATGCGCCCGAGCGAAAGAATTTCAAACAGTCGAGTGGCCTCGTTGGCATCTCCACGCACATCGAGGCAGTAGTCGCTTGCAAGCACGGTGTCTACAAACTCTTTGCGCAAGGCGCGCATATCACCTTCGGCAGTTTTGGTACTGCCAGAGAAGGAGGCTCGCTCTTTAAGATTGAGAGCCACCAGTGGAGAGTTTTTAAGCACACGTATCGCGCGCTCGCGCCACAACACGCCTTTCTGCATCGCGCGATAACGACTGTCGAAGATTCCCCGCACACGGACAGACGGCTCTTTGATGAAATTGCGCAGTCGCTGCATCGTCGTCAGATGTGCCCAACCAGCAAAACCCACCACCGGCTTGCCGGTACCTTTTGTACGCAGCTGCAGCTGCCCGCCACAAACTCGCTCAAGCAGGTCGTCAGCCGAAGGCGGCACTTGTATACGCCCCTTCTCTGGCACAAAGCGATATCCACCGATGCGCAAGATATACGTGTTAGGAGTATCCACCGACTGCTCGATATCGCCCATACCATCCACCAAGAGCGGTAGACCTGCTTGTTGTGCCACCCGCGAGCATTCTGCAAGCAGTGCGGTATCGTGATTCAACAGCCATATGTGCCGGTACGGGGCAAACACCATGTCGGCCTGCTGTATATCGTCGGTGACGGTGTATGTGGAAGTATCAAAAGGATGCGAGTCGAACATCTCTTTGGCAAACAAAGATGCCTCTGCAACTGGGTTGTCCCAAAACGGGTACAACAAAGGAGAATGCATCCCTCTCCGGCGCCATGCCGAATCAACAAATAAGGTGAGTGGTTTATCTGAGCGCATGTTCAATCACTTGTATAGATTCTTTAGCCATTTTTGGCCACGAAAAATGCTGCGCCTGCACATACCCTTTTGTTTGTAAGGTCTTGCGCAATGCCTCATCAGAACACAAGCGTTCCATAGCTTCGCTTATAGCCTGCGGGCTCGACGGGTCGACGAGCAAAGCTGCATCTCCTGCAACCTCCGTCATCGACGAAAGGTTCGAGGTTATAACCGGAGTTCCCAGACTCATCGCTTCGGCTATCGGCATGCCAAAACCCTCATTGAGTGACGGGAAGACAAAAGCTATCGCATCTTTATAGAGCGAGTACAACAGGCCGACTGGAACATATCCAAGAAAAAATACTTCTGTATCCAAGTGTGCTGCACGAAGTCGCTCAAGCATGTCTTCGTAATAAGCGCCGCTGTAACCGCCCGCCAACAATAGCTTTGTATTTGAATGCGTGCGGTTTTTAAAAAGAATAAAAGCTTCAACTATTGAGTGTACATTTTTGCGATACTTAATCTTGCCCGCAAAAAAGAAAAACGGAGTCATTTGTGCTGCTACTGGCTCGGAGACTGATTGGAACTTTTCCATGTCTTGGAAGCCTTCGTAGACCACGGACACCTTCTCCGGAGATACTTTGTAAAACTTCACAAGATCATCTTTGGTCGCCTGCGATGGAGCGATGATATGGAGCGTACGAGACAGCGAAATGGGCATAAGTATGCGGTCTCGGACAAAATTACTGATACGGCCTGCAAGCGTGCGCGGACGTATCTTCTGGCTCCCTAACTCTTTGCAAAACATTATTACTGGCACCCTAGGCACGACGAGCGGCAGCAGCGGGGTTACAAAGAGGAGCACATCAACTTTTTTTGGAAGCACCAAAAACCAAAAAAACTGCCGTACAAATCCTTTCGGAATACGCACATTAGTAAAAGGTGCCGAAACTAAGTTTTTGCTTATAGGTTTTGAGGAGAAGTACACATACTCGTGCTGAGGTGCTTGTAGTGGCAGATTGCGCATGGTTTCCAATACCGCATATCCCATACCGGAGGCTTCCGACTCTTCATACGGTTCCGCAATAAAACCTATTTTCATACTTCTATAACAAAAAAGTGGTGGTACGCGCTGTTGAAGGGCACAAAGTCTTTGACCACGCGGCCGTGCTTAGAGAGGGCCTCGCGCATGCGTGAGACGGGATAGCCTTTCTTGCCCAGCTCCCAATAGTGCTGGCCGTTGAAGGTGTGCTGTTTAGGGTACGGAATTTTAACCGCAAGCTGTACCGCGGGGAGGAATGGAATTTTAAACGACAATGAGAGCATCGGGCCAAAGTGCGGCACGCTCACCACCACATGCGTGCGCGCCACGCGCGCCAGCTCGCCCACCGCTTTATCAAACTGCTCAAACGGCAAGTGCTCCAGCACCTCAAACGCGCACGTAATATCGTGCGACTTGTCAGTAAACGGCATCTGCAAAATGCTCCCCAACACATCGGGCTTCAAATCTTCGGCAATATCGAGCGAGGTGTATGCAACGGCAGTATTGTCTTTTAGAAAGTTGCCAAACACTTTGTCCCCCACTCCGACCTCCAGAATACTTTTAGGATTGAGGTCGAGCACTTCTTTGAGCTGCCAGAAGTAGCTCACAAAACGGCCCTCAAACCCATAGCGGTTGAAGCCGTAGTGCGATTTGTCTACTTGAGGCGTATTGGTCATGAGAGTTCTTTTAGGATAGCAGGGATAAGGTTCTGGAGGGAGTGGTGCTCGCGGACATAAGCCGGATCAAGCGGCAGAGCCGCGATAGCCGGATCGTTGCTTTTGACCGGGAGCCCGCAAGCGGCGGCCTCGAGCACAACCTTGTCCAAACTCCCGGTCTCACTGGTGTGGACCAACTGCGCGGCGCGCCGATACTCCTCGCGCAACTGCGCTTGCGTGAGAGCGCCCAAAAAGCGCACCGTGGCGCCGAGCTCCTGTCCAAGCGCTTTAAGGCTCTCACGTTCGGGCCCCTCGCCCGCGATGAGCAAGGGTAGTCCTTGCTCAACTGCCATACGGATAGCAAGATCGTGCCGTTTGGATTTCATCAGCCGACCCACCGACAGCCAGTGCTCGCCGCGCGCCACACTCGGATCGGGGAAAAAGAATTCCGTGTCGATGCCATGCCCCATAACGCGCACCTTTGAACTTTTGAGTCTAAAACTCTCTCTTGATGCCGTAAGAATCACCGTGGCAAACTTTTCGGCGATACGTAATTTTAAATCGACGCTCTTGTGTGTGTACCAGAGCGCAACCTTCTTACCCCTCAGACGCCAGTACCAGCCGGTAGCAACAAGATACTCGGGGTTCATGTGCACAAACACGGCATCATACTTTTTTGCGCGAGCAAGTGTGAGCAACTTCAGTGCGCGGGAGAGTTTACCTCCACGACCCAGCTCTTTACGGGTAATCACCTCGACCTCTGCATGCTTTTGAAACTCCTCAATCCATCGGACAAAAAACCCGAGATCCGAGTCGTTGCTGTCTACCACCTGCGTAGTAATAAGGAGTCTCATGACAGACTAGCTGAAGCGTTGCTCCATCCACGCAACGGTGCGAGCGAGTCCTTCTTCAAAAGATACGTCTGGTTTGTAGCCGAGCAGCTTGCGGGCAAGTTTCGTGTCAGCGAGGCTGTGGCGGACATCGCCGACGCGCGAGGGGCGCTGCTGCAGGACGAGCTTTTTGCCACTGTACTGCTCAATAAGTTTTTTGACCTCGCGCAGAGTCGCGCGCTCTCCGTGCGCGATGTTCAGTGCAGTCCCTTTAAAATCTTTTTTTGCGTGCATGGCAAGCAGGTTTGCCTTGACTACATTATCGACATAGCAGAAGTCTCGCGACTGCAGACCATCCCCTTCTATAAAAGGATTTTTCTTCTTGCCGTAGAGGCTCTCAAGCCACGCCGAGAGCACGGTGGCATACGGGGAGTCGCCGTATTGCCCCGGGCCAAAGACATTAAAGTAGCGCAGCGACACCGTGTCGAGCCCGTATATCTCGGAGAAGACTTTGCAAAACAGCTCGCCGGTGTACTTTTGTGCGGCATAGGGCGACTTTGGGTCAGGCGCGTTTTCGCTCTCTTTGGTGGGGAGTTTTTTGGCACCGCCGTAGGCGGAGGAAGAGGAGGAGTAAATGAGGCGCGCAACTTTGTGTTTGGCCGCAGCCTCAAGCAAGGTTACTGTCCCGACCACATTTACCTCGGTGGTCTCGCGCGGGTGCTCAACCGAGTAAGAGACGCGCGGTACGGCCGCAAAATGGAACACGTAGGAGGGTTTGTGCTTCTTGAATATCTTTTCGAGCAGCACCATGTCTGCGATAGACCCCTCATAAAAATCGATTGTCTTATCGACCGCGTCGCGCCGCCCGGTAGAAAAATCATCGATGCCGATGACATGGAATGGTTCCTTCCCTTCTTTACAAGCGCGTACAAAACTCGAACCTATAAACCCCGCACAGCCAGTCACCAAAATAGTTTGTTTTTTCATGCAGATTATTGCGGACCGTATACGCCGTTTAGTAAATCGAGATCTTTGCCACTCGTGCGCAGAAGTTCGATGTTCTTCTGCTCCAATGCCCGTAGCATCGCGAGACCTTTTTGGTCGTTCGGCAGAAGCTTTTCGTACAAGGTTCGAAAGGCAGCAAAATCTTTTATAAAGCACCCGCCGCCCGCCCCGCGCCCTGTCTTGTGCACCGGCCGCCCATAGCGGTTGGCGACATACGGGTCATGGTCGAGTACCTCACGCACCACCTCCCAATTTGCCCCAAGAGGTACCGCAGCGTCATAAAGCGCGTTAGCCAGCA
>CALREG010000032.1 GCA_943355135.1 Candidatus Nomurabacteria bacterium
AAGCGTACGGGTACTAGCGGGCGCCAAGGCAGAGAAGGTGGACGGGCTGCCCAAGGGCCGTCTAAAAATTGCTGTAAAGGAGCCCGCCAAACAAAACTTGGCCAACAGGCGCGTGCTCGAGCTAGTGGCCAAGCACGCGGGTGTACCCAAAGCTAAAGTAAAACTAATCTCCGGTCATAGGAGCCCCTCCAAAATCTTTTCGGTAGAGGTGTAGCCAAATTTCCTATATTTGTTAGGGTATGGGCGGGAGGGTCACATGTCTGACAAAGTCGTCCCTGTCGAGGAGTTGAAGAAGCGTCGAGGCAAGCGTGAGCTGGCCGAAATGCTCAAAGGAGCCAAGCCGATTGAGCCGGCGCTCGACTTGCGGCGTATCGGCAAAATACATCTCTCGCCGTTTGTGTTGGGGCGCAAGCCAAACAGAAAGACCGAGTTGCACCTAATCGTGCACGACGTCACTGCTGGCTACTCCAACCCTGTCGGTGTGTTGCGGCTTACGGCTGCGCAGTGGAAGTCGCTCAAGCGAGAGGGCGACCGCATACTTAAGGCTCATTTTAGGATGTTGCGTAAGCATCAAGGCAGGTCCAAGTGACCCGCCTTTTTTATTGGCTCTATACCCAAATCCTTTGTATTTGGTAAGGTAGAGGCAGATAAAGCACAAAGGAGTTTGTTATGGGGGTTCCGAGCGAATTTTCGAGAATCATCGACAGTGTGGCCGAGGGGCACAAACTAAGTTGGCTTATGCGCTTGGTGCATCGCTTGGCGTACTACTATCTACGCCTGCGCAACAAACCCATCTGTTTTAGTTTGGTGGGGGCCGAGGGCACAGCGGTGGGCGAGCCGCTCGAGGTCCAGCACCTCCGGCTCTACGACATGTCAGAGCACGCGGTGTGCGGCGCTCTTACGGGCAAGGTGTTGCTCGAGGGCTTGCGTATCAACGCGTATCAAGTGGTCGACTATCAGCCACTCAATGATGACTGGGCCAAGAGCAAAATTCAGCCCCGTTGGGTGTGACTCAGATGTTTGATGCAGACGCCGGCCCTTCGGGCCGGCTTTTTCTTCGGTGGCTAAATCCTTCATATTTGATAGGCGTATACTACAGAGATGCGAAAGAGCTCTAATGGTTGGAAAACCTGCTCTCGCGGCCACAAATTCCGCGGGCCCACCCCATGCCCCTCCTGCTGGCCGGGGAAGAAGTAGGGGTAGAATATTTAAATGAACTCGGAAGAGCACGAAATTGAAGAAAAAGCATTCGCTTTTATAAAAGCGAATGCAGCACTTTTACGAACAAAGTTTGCCGATCCAATTAAGTATAAATCGGTTGAACGGCCCATCTCGCTCTTTATGGCTGGCTCGCCTGGTGCAGGCAAGACAGAGGTCTCTAAGAGTTTAGTTAAAAAATTTCAAAGCGCACCTATACGCATTGATGCAGACGAGATACGGGCTCTTTGTCCAGGATATACAGGCGCTAATGCGCATTTGTTTCAAAAGGCCGCCAATAAAGGGGTTAATATTCTTTTTGACTATGCCCTACATAATGAAATCAGCTGCATTTTAGACGGCACGTTTGCATATGGGGGAGCTATCGATAATATTCGTCGCTCGATAGATAAAAACCGAGTGGTTGAAATATGGTTTATCTACCAAGACCCTCTAAAGGCGTGGGAGTTTACAAAGGCACGAGAGGCAAAAGAAACGCGACATGTCTCTAAAGAAGTGTTTATAGAGTCCTTTTTTGAAGCAAAAAAGAATGTACGTAAGGTTAAAACACAGTTTTATACAACAGAGCTTAATTTGCTTATAAAAGACTATGCCACAAGCCGTGAAGATTTCTGGCTCAATATCAACGCGGACGAGCTTGACCGGTACATTCATGACGGCTACACTGAGGATACGTTACAAAGCTTACTTGTATGAGATTCCTTATTAAATACCTCTTCGGCTCCTCTTCGGAGTCGAAAGAGCAAAAAAATGACTTTTCTGACTTCTTCATAAAAGCCTCTTCTAAAGAGAAGGCTAAGGTTATACGTCAAGTATTACGAGAGGCAAACGAAGAACAAAGAGAAACCTTAAGGAAATACAAAAAAGAGGAGATCCTGGCAAATTAAAAACAACCCCGACTGAAAAGTGGGGGTTGTTTTTTGATCTAGTGGTGAGGATAGCTAAATTCTTCATATTTGGTAGGCTTTAGAGCATGGCGAAGTCTAAGATAGAAAAAGTTGCTGCAACCTCAGAACTAGTTTTTATCCGCAACACTCGCTCGCGGTGGGGGAGCTGCTCTACCCGAGGCAACTTAAACTTTAATTACAAAGTGGCGCTCCTGCCCGAGGCACTGCGCGACTATGTCATAGTCCACGAACTCTGCCACCTCGCCGAGTTTAATCATGGTCCGCAGTTTTGGGCGCTGGTTGCACAGACATTTCCCCAGCACCGCGCACTCCGCAAGCAACTGCGCTTAGTAATCTCTTAAGGGCGCGTGTCCAGCAGAGCTCCTGCAGGCCGCGCCCCGCTCCCACCACCCACACCCCTCCCTCCTAACTCTCTTATCCACATTCTAACGTTTTGCAAAATGCTTGAATGATGATTAAGCAGTTTTTAGTGTTTATAAAAAATCGCTTCGCATAGTGAGTGCGAAGCGATGACTGCATCAGTGACTGCTAGTTTGCGGCTCTTACTTGGCCGCGGTCGGCGCCGGCTTCAGGATCTCGGTCGTGCATTTGTCGACCAGAGCAGAGTTGGTGCGCGTCTCGCCCGGGAGCGTGACCCACTTGGCCGCGGCGTCCTTAAACTCGTCGCCCCGCCGCCAAGAGTCGGCCTTGCCAAGCGCGGCTTTGCGCACCGCGATGTCCGGCTGTGCCAAGAACTTCTCGGCACACATCGGTGCAAGCACCGCGACGACGGCCGTTTCGGACTGCTTGCTCGCAAGTTGTTAGGCCTTGCTGCTGGTCACCCAGCCGCCCATTTGGAAGCCGATGAAGGCGCAGGCGATAGCGCCTATCACGATACCCCACAAGGTCGGCTTGACCGCCGCCTTCATTCCCTCGGTGATCTCCATGGCCTGTAGCCTTTCTTTGTACGGAGAGGGGAGTCCCTCTCTAACCACGCCTACCTTACCACTTTTGGGAAATAAAGATACTAAGAGCCTTCATCCCACCATATACCAATAAAAACCGTGTATCCACATTCTAACATTTTGCAAAACGTTAGAATGATATACGATAGTGTTTATATGGCGGGAGTAGAAAACTTTAGGAAGTTGGAGCGGATAATTAAAGGTTTCGGCAATCATCGCCGGTTGCAGATTATGCAACTGCTCAAACGCGAACCGGAACTCTCGGTAGATGATATTTCCAGCCGCCTCAACATCGGCTATGAAAATGCCTCCGACCACATTCGCCGCATGGCGATAGCCGGGCTGGTACTCAAGCGCAACGAGGGAAAGAATGTACGGCACAAACTCACACAACGCGCTCTAGACGTTCTAACATTTTGCAAAACGTTAGAATGAAAAAAGCGGTTTGATATACTACTCAGTATGTCTACTGAAGAATTTAAGGTCAGCGGGGAGGATGTACTAAAGACGATTAAAAAAGTAATTGCCGAGGGCAACGCCCGCCGGATTATTATCAAGAGGGAAGATGGCTCCACGCTGGTGGAGTTTCCGCTCACCATTGGCGCAGTAGGTGCCGTTATTGCCCCAGCGCTGGCGGCAGTAGGAGCAATTGCGGCGTTGGTGACCAAGTGCACCATTGTGGTAGAGCGCCGCGACAGCGATGCGCCGAACGATATACAAGCGTAATATGCATAATTTTATGAATCTCGGTCCTGTGGCAAAGGGAATACTAGCCGTTATTTTTATTGCTACCGCAGGTGGCGGTGTTTGGTATATGCAGTACATGCAGAGGTCGGAGTCTGCAATACCAGAAGGGGTGGCTTGCACGATGGATGCGATGCAGTGTCCCGACGGTTCCTACGTTGGGCGCACGGGTCCTCACTGCGAGTTCATCTGTCCTACCGTATCATCAACGACAGGCAGTACATCAGGGACAGGCTCATCGGGCGGAGGTTCTTTTGCCGAATACACTTCGGGTATCAAAGGGACTGTATTGGCGGGCCCTACGTGCCCCGTCGAACGTAACCCGCCCGACCCGGCCTGTGCGGACAGACCTATTGCCACCAATATTGTTATCTACCGTTCAAGCGACTCGGTGCATCCGCTGCTGGTGACCCGTAGCGACGAGCAGGGTAAGTTTGAGGCTAGCCTGCCGCCAGGGCGGTATATTGTGCGTGGCGGCGAAGCGGTCTTGCCGCGCTGCACCGACACGTCGGCCACCGTTGGTCCGACCGGCTACACTACTGTTGCAGTTTCGTGTGACACAGGGATACGATAAAATAATTTCATGAACACCCCGCAGATATACGCGCAGTTTATAAAACCGTCGTGGTCGCCGCCCTCGTGGTTGTTTGGCCCTGTGTGGACCGTGCTCTACGCAATCATCGCTGTTTCGTTTGGATATGTGGGCTGGCTGTACTTTCAGGGGAGAGTGCCGTTTTTAGTATTATTGCCCTTTCTGCTTAACCTCGTATTCAACTTTGCGTTTACGCCCCTGCAGTTTGGGCTCAAGAGCAACGTGCTTGCGGCGGTGGATATTGTGCTGGTACTCGGTACGCTCCTGTGGGCGTTGTATGCAATCTACCCGTACGCGCCATGGGTCGCGTATATTAACGCTCCGTATGTGGCGTGGGTGTCGTTTGCCACTGTGTTGCAGTTGACCATCACGACGCTCAATTGGAAGTAGAACTGTTTGGTATACCCCGTGAGATAACTTCATATCTCATGGGGTATACTAAACCTATGGATGCAATAACAAATATCTTGCAAATGTTCCTGTCGTTCTTGTTGGGCTTTTTGACGCTTATCGTCAACTTTTTTATCTCTATACTCCAGCTCATACTCGGCTTCGCCCAAAGTATCGTCTCGACCGTACGCTAGGCGCTTAAGGGTTTCTACATCTAATCTTCATACAACTTCAGCTTTACTGGAGGGGTATGATACTTTTTCTTTTGTTAGGGGCGGTGCTTGGAGGCTTATCCGTTATCTTTGTGCTGCAGAACGTAGTGCCTATCACGGTCACCTTTTTGACGTGGCAGATAGAAGGCTCGCTGGCGGTTATTTTATTTTTGGCGATGATGAGCGGCGTGTTTGTTACCTTGCTCGTGTTGCTCCCCGGATTAATTCGCGATGAGTTCCGCTACTCGCGCCTGCAGAAAGAAAAGGAGCATGTCGAAGACGAGCTGACGACCACGCGCAAAGTCATCAATGAAGTAGCGACAAATCATACGGTGGTGGTCGAGCAGACCCCTCCGCTCGTTCTATAAATATCTGTCTGTTACACTATTTACTATGACTATAAAAAACGGGGGAGGGAGAATGGACTTCAACGCGCGCCGACCGCAGGCCGCGCGCATGCAACCAGTCGTGCGCAAGGCGGGCATGCGCAACAACAAAAAACCAAAAGGAGGTAAGTAGAAACCTA
>CALREG010000033.1 GCA_943355135.1 Candidatus Nomurabacteria bacterium
GTGCGTGGCTGGCTCATCGACTTTATGTCTTCGGCTCCGCTAGTCAAAATGGTAGTGCAGGGTGTGCACGCGGTAGACATGGTACGCAAGATTGTGGGCCCTACGATGCCGTACTTGGCCGAAATGGGCACTATCCGTGGCGACTTTTCTAACGACTCACCGCTCAATGCCAACGTTGAGCGCCGCTCAGTATACAACCTCGTGCACGCGAGCGAGACTCCTGAGGAGGCCAAGCACGAAATTGCTCACTGGTTCGGCAAAACACCCACCTATAAATACAAACGCTTCGGAGTAGACGAGTAAAGCTCCGCAAAAGCAGGTCTGCGGGAGTACGGATAATTTTTTGCTAAAAATTTCCTCAAGTCTCATGCCGTCGCATTTGCGAAGCCTCCCGCACACCTCTTTTGCTCCGCCCCGTTCCGCGGTAGTGTTTCAATATAGATGACTAAGTATATTTTGGTCGGTGGGTATGTACGAAAGGCTCCCGATGGGGGCAAGGCTTTTTGCGAAGAATTAGTACGTGGTTTTTCTGAACCCGTTAAAATATTGGACTGTATGTTTGCGCGTTTACAGTCAGTATGGGGAAAGACTTTTGCCGAAGACAAAGAATTTTTTGCAAACAATCTTCTCGGAATTAACATTGAACTCCAATTGGCGGGTCTAGATACATTTGATAAGCAGGTTGCGTGGGCAGATGTAATCTATTTGCGGGGTGGTTCAAGTGAGGAGTTGGTAAAATCACTGAGGCAACATTCCAACTGGGTTCAATACCTTGATGGAAAAACTGTTGCCGGAACATCCGCGGGGGCTGACGCGCTCTCCGCTTACTATTTTGGCTTAGATTCTTTGGAGACGCGGGATGGTATTGGTTTGGTCCCAGTAAAAACAATTCCACACTTCAAATCTGACTATCATGGTTGGGAATTCGACTGGGATAAGGCCGAGGCACAACTCAAAGCTTATAAAGAAGACTTGCCGTTGGTGACTCTGCAAGAAGGGGAATTTAGGGTATTTGAGCAGTAGAGGGGTTTGATATACTAGGGGAGGACTACGGATGCAAATGTCCTTAAGTGATCTACAGGGAGTTCGTTGTGGCGGGGCACCGTGGTGTACCGCTTAGAACACCCACTTTGCACAAAAGTAGACACTTGCATCCGGAGTCCAACCGAGAGTCCCCATACGAGGGGACTTTCTGTTAGAATAAGGCGTCTATGCGCGAATCGACCCTTTATTTCTACGGCGCCGCCGGCATGGTCACTGGCTCAAACTTTTTGCTCGACACAGGTGGCATAAAAATAGTCGTAGACTGTGGGCTCATGCAGGGCATGGGGGAGGATAAGAATTGGGAGTCCTTTGCATACAACCCAGCAGACGTCTCGCATCTCATTGTGACCCACGCCCACCTCGACCATATCGGTCGGATTCCGCGTTTGGTTAAGCTCGGGTTTAAAGGAAAAATTATTTCAACAACCGGCACCATGAGCCTTGCAGGGCCGATACTTCTTGATGCGATGGAGATACTCGGCAGCTCGGCAGAGAAGCATGGTCGTGAGGCGTTGTTTGATGAGCACGACATAAACGCCGCCATGCAGATGTGGACGGGTATCGGCTATCAAGAAAAAGTTGAGTTGGCCGATGACGTGTCGCTCCAGCTGTTTGATGCGGGGCACATCCTCGGTTCGGCCATCGCACAGCTCACACGCGAGGGGAGGAATATCGTCTTTAGTGGCGACCTCGGCGGGGGCAACAGTCCGCTCTTGCCAGCAACACATGAAGTAACCGGTGCCAGCTATTTGGTAATAGAGGCCACCTACGGCGACAAGACGCGCCCCGAAGATGCCGAGCGCCGCGAGCAATTGGAGAACATTATTGAGGAGTCAGCACGCCGCGGCGGCACCCTGCTTATACCCGCCTTCTCCACCGAGCGCACGCAGGACCTCATGTATGAAATCCGCACGCTCATGGTAGAGAAGCGCATCCCGTCTATGCCAGTGTTTGTAGACTCGCCGCTCGCACTTAAGATCACGCACACGTTCAACTCGCATCCAGAGTACTTTACCCCCGCCATACGAGAGCGTATCGAGGGGGGAGAGGATATCTTTGCCTTCCCCGAGCTCCACTTTGTAGAAAGCATGGAGGCCTCGCGCAAGATTAAAGAAACTGGCGAGCCTAAAATTATTTTGGCGGGCTCGGGTATGAGCAGTGGTGGCCGCGTGCTTGCGCACGAGCGCGAGTACTTGCCCGATCCAAAGTCCACACTGCTTATTGTGGGCTACCAAGCCGCAGGCACCATGGGGCGGCGCTTGATAGAGGGGGCAAAGAGCATCGAGTATCATAAAGAAAAAATTCCGGTGCGTGCCAAAGTTGAAACACTGTACGGCTACTCGGCGCACCGCGGCAGCGAGTCTCTACTCGAGTTTGCCAACAAAGCGGCCGAGGAGGCCGACGAAGTGTTTATAGTCCATGCCGAGCCCGCTCCGGCGCTCTTTTTGAGCCAACGCATCCGCGATTATTTGGGTGTCAAAGCGACTGTCCCAGAGTTGGGGGAGAAGGCTGTGCTAAAATTCTAAAGACTATGGATCCTAAACACATGCACTTGCAGATTAAGCTCTGCGTCTCAGGCGCGGCCGAGACGGGGCACTGCGGTATTGATGCGTACGACAAAGGGCTCGAGTTGGGCCGCCAGATCGCCAAGCACAACGCGGTGACAGTCAACGGCGCAACCACCGGCTTTCCACTCTGGGCAATTATGGGCGCAAAGGAGGCGGGAGGGTACACCATCGGTTTTTCTCCGGCCAACTCCGAGCGCGAGCATATCGAGCAGTACAACTTGCCGGTTGAGTACTTGGACATGATTGTTTATACCGGCTTCGGCTATCCCGGCCGCGACCTCATACTGACACGCTCCTCCGACGCCGTGCTCTTTGGATGCGGACGCATCGGCACCATACACGAGTTCACCATCGCGTTTGAGGACCAAAAACCCATCGGCATACTGGAAGCGGGGTGGGAGATCGACGAAGTGCTTAAAAATATTTTGGAACACGGCCACCGCGACAACGAACGCATCGTATTTGATACCGACCCGAAGGCGCTTGTGGAGCGAGTGATAGAGCTGGTCAATAAAGACAAAATAAATCGCGCCTCCTTCCGCTTTGACCCATCTGCACCGACCCAAACTCCTTCTGCGGCCCTAGTACAATAAACAAAAAACCCGCTCCTGAAGAGCGGGTTTTTTGTTTTGGTTAGCGAACTTTGGTTACTACCCGAGCAAATACTTCAGGAAAGTCTGCAGCCAGAGTGGCAAGCATTTTGGAGTTGAGCTCGACGCCCTTCTTGTTGGCCACCCCGATGAATTTTGAGTACGAGAGCCCCTCGTCGATGGCGCGCAGCGCTGCGTTGATGCGGACATTAAAGAGGCGGCGGTAGTCGTTCTTCTTATCGCGACGGTGGGCAAAGGCGTACTTACCAGCATGAAAGATGGCCTCGCGTGCCTGACGCTTCTTGGTAGAGCGACCAAAGCGGTAGCCCTTGGTCATCGCAAGAATATTCTTGCGGCGTTTGTTACTGGTTTTACCTCCCTTTACACGTGCCATATAGTTTTAAATTATTTACTGGTTTTAGTCGGGTTGCCAATGTAGCGCTGCATAACCTTTGGGGTCATCGTGCGGCGGCTGATGATGTCGCTGCGGTTGCCTACCATCTGGTTAGAGCGGCTCTCTTTGGCATTAAAGTGGTTCTTCCCTGGCTTGCGCGCGACAAGCTTCCCCGTGCGGGTAACTTTGATGCGCTTGCTGAAAGATTTGTTGGTTTTCATTTTAGTTTCGAAATGATGCCGCGTAATCGTCCTTTTGACGTGGCCGTTTACGACTGCTTTTTTGCTCGCTCTAGCACCGTTGCCAGTCCTTTGAGGCTCTTGGATATAGGCTCGCCCAGCTTGTAGTCGGCGGGGATGAGCTTCAAAAACCGCTCCAGCCGCTCCTTCAAGAAGGCAAACTCCATGTACTTGTACCGCCCCCACAAAAACAGGTCCACTTTGACACGATGCCCTTCGGCGAGCCACTCGGCTGCCTTTTTGGCCTTAAGCTGCATGTCGTGGTCGCCGGTGCCTATCTTTACCTGAACCGACTTGGTCTCGGTAGTGTGGGATTTGGCCTTCATTTCCCGGCGTTTTTTCTGCTGTTCGTATTGGAATTTACCATATTCCATGATCTTTGCAACGGGGGGGACGGCGTTGGGGCTTATCTCCAAAAGGTCGAGCCCAAACTCCTGTGCCTTGGCTATAGCCTCAGAAAGGGGCAAAACCCCGAAATTTTCGCCCTCGGGGCCCAGTACGCGGACTTCCTTGGCCCGTATTTGATGATTGACGCGAGTAGTATCCAAAGCTTGTTGTGGGGCTATCATACCACAAACCCCCAAATAAAAAAGCCTCTCGGTTATGTCTATTGAGGTTGTATTGTCTCCGTCACGTTTGAAAATGCCGCGAGGCCTTTAAGGCACCATACCTGCGCCTCACCGGTTGTCAATTGGGCGCACTCTTTTTTGGCAGCGGCAGGGTCAAATTTATTTGAGCCGAGTATTTCGTAAGTCATACCAATAATACAAGTCTGTTGGTGCTGGGACGGCGCAGCAAGACAAAGGCGCGTGATTTCTGCAAACTCCATTTTTACTCCGCGCCACCACCACGCAGGAAGCGCGTGGTAGCAGTACGTCTTAAACTGATCAGGCACTGCGGCCGCTTCGCAAAACTCGTATGGTTTGGAAGAGTTGAGTGGTTGCGCGCTCATTTCTGCGCCCTCGTCGGTATATATTACAGGAACAAGGTACTCCATAAATACGCCGGATAAACAACTGTCTGTCGTGTTTGGGTATATGTCGAGCTTTGAGCAAGTTTGTAATGCATCGACTATCCGATGCGGTCCGAAATATTCCATAAGCCCGTGTCCTATGCCGTGCGTGCAGGGTGCTGCATCGTCTCCAAACCGTTGGTAGCATATGTTTCCTA
>CALREG010000034.1 GCA_943355135.1 Candidatus Nomurabacteria bacterium
AAGACCCTTGTCGCCGGCTCTACCAAAGAGATGGGCAAGGACAAAAAGATGGATGCTGCCAAGAAGCTTGGACAGGAGTTGGCCAAGCGTGCCAAGGCGGCGGGTATTACTAAAGTAGTCTTTGACCGCGGCGGCTTCCGCTACACTGGCCGTGTCGCGATGCTTGCAGAGGCTGCACGCGCTGGAGGTTTGGAATTCTAAAAAATTGTATGTCTGATGAACAAGAAATAATCGTACCGGAGGCTCCAGATGCTGAGCCTGCTACGCTGGCTGCGGCTGAAGCTGCGCCTGCCGCTGCTCCTGATGCGGCTCCTTCGCGCGCGCCCCGCGGTCGCGGTGGTCGCGATCAGCGCGGAGGTCCTGGTGGCCGCCGCCAGTCCAGCCGCCCTCCTCGCGCCAAGAGCGAGTACGACCAGAAGATGATCACCATCCGTCGCGTCTCCCGCACCGTCGCAGGCGGACGCCGCTTCTCCTTCTCTGTGGCGCTCATCATCGGCAACAAAAAGGGCAAAGTGGGTGTGGGCTTGGGTAAAGCAGGGGACACCACGCTTGCAATCGACAAGGCCGTCCGCAATGCCAAAAAGAATATGATTACGGTCAAGTTGACCAAGGACAACTCGATTGCTCACCAAGTAAGCGCCAAATACACCGCGTCGCGCGTAGAGCTCCTTCCGGTGCGTGGTCGCGGCTTGGTAGCCGGCTCATCCGTACGTCCCGTACTCGAGCTCGCAGGCATCACCAACACCGTTGCCAAGATCCACTCGGGTTCTAAGAATGGGCTCAACAACGCTCGCGCCGCAATTGAAGCTTTGAAGGCTCTCAAAGCTTAATAAACAGCAAGCATCAAATCACAAAAAACAAACATGCAACTCAACACTCTACAACGCAAAACAACGAACAAAGCCGGCAAGCGCGTGGGCCGCGGCGGCGGTCGTGGCAAAACCTCGGGCAGGGGCACCAAGGGCCAGAAGGCCCGCGCCGGTCACCGCATCCGCCCAGATGTCCGCGAGAAGCTCAAGAAACTCCCGAAGCTCCGCGGCTACGCCTTCAACTCTATCGAGATGAAGCCGGCGGTCGTAAACCTTTCGGTGCTTGAGAGTATGTTCGTCTCGGGCGACACGGTCACCGCGGACATCCTCCGCGAGCGCGGTGCAGTGCAGGCGCGCAAGGGTGCAAGCATCAAGGTCAAAATCCTCGGCGACGGCGAGCTCACCAAAAAGCTCATCATCACCGGATGCGCGGTATCAGGTTCAGCTAAGGAGAAGATAGAAAAAGCCGGCGGTTCGGTTGGTAAGTAACCCCACAAAAAAATGAATAGTTTTGCACAAAAACTGACGCTCCTCCTTTCGGACCGCTCACTGCGCAACCGCCTGCTCTTTGTGGTGGGGGCGTTTTTCATCTTCCGCGTACTGGCATCTATCCCTGTGCCGGGCATCAATGCCGCACAGCTTGAGCTGTTTTTTAATAACAACCAATTTTTTGGCCTACTCAACCTCTTCTCCGGCGGCGGGCTTTCTAACCTTTCGCTCGTAATGCTCGGCGTAGGCCCGTATATCACCGCAAGCATCGTCATGCAGCTCC
Organism: Candidatus Nomurabacteria bacterium; assembly: GCA_943355135.1. Taxonomy (GTDB): domain Bacteria; phylum Patescibacteriota; class Minisyncoccia; order Phycocordibacterales; family SBAW01; genus GWA1-54-10. Next base: position 1,582 of record CALREG010000034.1, read on the forward strand.
TCACGCTCATGATCCCGCGCTTCAAGCAGCTCTACCAAGAAGAGGGCGAGGCCGGCCGCGCTAAGTTCAGCATGTACAGCCGCCTCCTTACGCTCCCGATTGCGCTCGTACAGGGCATCTCCTTCCTCCTTATCCTCGAGCGTCAGGGTGTGCTCCCAGCACTCGGCCTCTTCCCGTTTGCGGTCAACCTCATCACCATCATCGCAGGCTCGCTCTTGCTTATGTGGATAGGCGAGCTCATTTCTGAATACGGTTTGGGCAACGGCGTGTCACTCATTATCTTTGCGGGCATTGTTGCGGGCTACCCGAGCCAGATCAGCCAGCTCCTCTTTACCTTCGAATCTTCACAACTGCCGCTGTATCTCTCGTTTGTTGCCGCAGGGCTCGCAGTCATCGCCGCAGTGGTGTTTATTACCGAGGCAGAGCGCCCTATCCCCGTGACCTATGCCAAGCGCGTGCGCGGGATGAAGTTCTTTGGCGGCACCTCGACCTACTTGCCATTGCGTCTCAACCAAGCGGGCGTTATCCCGATTATCTTTGCGCTCTCCTTCCTGCTTATCCCGCAGATGTTCGCGAGCTTCTTCCAGACCAGTTCGGTGGCGCTGCTTGCTAATATTTCCAACTGGATACTTGGCATTTTGGCCAACCTGCCGGTCTATGGTGCGATGTACTTTGTGCTGGTGTTCCTCTTTACCTACTTCTACACCGCAGTCACCTTTGACCCTAAGCAGATTGCGGAGAACCTCCAGAAAAATGGCGCGTTTATCCCTGGCGTACGCCCCGGGATCTCTACACAGGAGTATCTCGGCTCGGTCATCACCCGCATTACGTTTGTGGGCGCACTCTTCCTTGGTCTTATCGCGGTCTTGCCGATTGCTATGCAGTCGGTGACCGGCATCCAGAGCCTTGCTCTCGGTGGCACCGCACTCCTCATCGTCGTGCAGGTCATCCTTGATCTCGCGCGCCGCATCGACGCGCAGATATCTATCCGCGAGTACTAAACTTTGGTAGAGTAGGAAGCGTGGATACAATAAATACTTTTTTGATGGTGGGGCGGCCGGGGTCGGGGAAGGGGACGCAGGCAAAATTATTGGCCGATAAGATACAAGCGAACCTTTTTTCTTCTGGGAACAACTTTCGCGAATGGGCCGCGGGGCAGAGCTATGTAGGGAAACGGCTTAAGGGAGCAATGGAAGCGGGTGAGTTGCTTCCTAACTGGCTTGCCTCGTACACTTTTGAGAAGGTTGTTTTTAATTTGGAACCCGCCGACAAAATTGTATTTGAAGGCGCGTGTCGCACTGGTCCAGAGGCAGTGCTTTTTGATGAGATGGCCAAGTGGCTTCCGCGCCCCTACACCGCCGTGTACCTCAATATTTCTGAAGAGGAGGCATGGAAGCGTTTGGTGCAACGGTCAAAGAACAGTGGGCGCGCTGATGACAACGAAGAAGTCATCCACAAGCGGTTTGAAGAGTACAAAAAGAAAAACGAGGCGGTGATAGAGCACTTCCGCTCTGTCGGCACACTCGTCGAAATTAACGGCGAACAGCCGATTGAAGCCACTTATAACGATGTGCTCAAAGCGCTCAATTTGCAATGATAGCCACGACCGAAGAAGACATAAAAACTTTGCGCGCCGCCGGCAAGATACTTGCAGGAGTGCTCAGAGATGTTGAGGTGCTTGCCAAAGAGGGTACCACCACGGCCGAGCTCGACTTGGTGGCCGAGCATGCAACCCGCACACGCGGTGCGGTGCCGTCATTTTTGAACTACCAGCCCGATGGTGCGGCATACCCGTACCCCGCAAGTCTCTGCATTTCTATCAACGACGAGGTGGTGCACGGCATCCCGAATGAAAAGCGTATGTTGCGCAATGGCGATATTGTGTCTATTGATGCAGGACTCAGCTATCAGGGCTATTTTGTAGACGCGGCACGGACCTTTATTGTGGGTGACTCGACCGACACCTCGCTTGGTGGTGAGCGCTCGCTGGTGGTACGCGGAGCAGGCGACCTTAAGGCACACCAGCTGATTAATGCCACCCGCGAAGCGCTGGAGGCCGCTATCAATGCCGCTCGCGTAGGTTCGCATGTAGGCAACATAGGTGCGGAGATTGTACGGGGTGCTCGCAATCACGGGTTCGGGGTCGTGGAGGATCTCGGCGGCCACGCGGTGGGGCGTGCGGTGCACGAAAAACCTTTTATAGCCAACGACGGCAAAGAGGGCGAGGGCGCAGAGATACTCGATGGCATGGTGCTTGCTATAGAGCCCATGCTCGCCGAGGGCAAAGGTGCAATCATTTTGGACGAAGATGAGTGGACGTACCGAATGAAAGACAAAAAGCGCGCCGCCCATTTTGAAGACACGGTGCTGGTCACTAAAAACGGGGTTGAGATTTTGACCGTATAAAGGGTTGCAAAAGAAGTGGGGCTATTGTACAGTTTGCTCCAATGACCCCGAAAGAGGAAAAGACTTTTATCATCATCAAACCTGACGGTGTCCGCAAGGGCCTCATCGGCGAAGTTATCAACCGCTTTGAGCGCCGCGACCTTAAGGTGGTGGCTCTAGAGATGTTCCATCCGTCGCGCAAAGAGATGGACAACCACTACCCGCATGATGACAAGTGGGTCCGCCGACTGGGAGAGAAGACCATGGCAACCTACGCCAAGTACGGCCACGA
>CALREG010000035.1 GCA_943355135.1 Candidatus Nomurabacteria bacterium
GCCGACCGGCGCATTTGGTTTTGCCAAGAGAGTTTCAGGCAGACTGACGGTTGCGGTACGCGGATATACGCTCACGGTGGCGCCAGAAAATATAGTCGAAATAAGCAAGCCTCCGAAACCAAATATCACAACTACTCCAACTGCCCAAAGCAGCAGGCGACCACGGCCCCCTCTTTTGCGGCGTTTTGGAAGTTCTTCTGGACCATCGACAGCCAGTTCGTGCCGTACTTCAGTGGCGGCAACTCTAGTCCGGCGACGTACGGGGATGTTGCGGATAGAGCGCTCGCCAGCGTCGTCTTGAGGGCGGATATCACGCATATAGATTGATTATACCTAATAGGTTACGCATTTGTCGCACTGTCCACAAACAGTGCTTCTAGCATGAGCAGCAAGTCGGGTACTTCGGCATGCGCTTCTATGTGCGGGGTCAGGTGGTGGGCGCGTAGCGCGCGGACTTCTCCCCCTTCGGGGAAAAGTTCTGCAAGCGACTCGTCTGCACTAAGCGCCTGCGCAAACCACTCGGCCGACGGCTCGTGCGCAATGACCCGCACCCGCAATACGTCGCCGGGGCTCAAGAGCTCTTTTGCGGCATCTTTAAAATGAGTGGCAAACTCTTGAGCCGCAAAGCGCGACGCTTCCGCCGCCGGATGTTTGGTGTTGAAGGGAAGCTTGGCCGCGGAACGCGCTTCGGCTTCAGAAAGTCCCCCGTGGGTGCGCAAGGTGCGCAGTAGTGCATGCGAGCCGGTAGGAATGGTTGCGTGCCCCACTACTCCATGGCCGTCCATGCGCATCAACTCAGATACTTCGCCGGTGATGTTGCATACCAAGCATGGGTCGGGAGCAAAGAGCGAGCGATTGCCAAACGCAGCGGTGCCCGCAGCGGTATATAAAGAAACAGGCACTTCGTCGAGCACAGCGCTTACTTCCTTACGCAAATAGTCTGACATTTCTGGCATAAAATCGGGGCGACCACCCTCCAGATTGGGCTTGCCCCACGGCGGAGCCAAAAAAACCGCGACCGAATCGACGGTCCCGAGTGCCTGTGTTTTGGGATGCAAACGCACACGGGCGGCAACCTCGCCGGCATTACGTATGGCAGAGCGCGCCGCGTGCTGTATGTCTTGCGAAAGCGAAGCGCCGGTCACGCGCGAGCCAAGAGGGCTCAGTATGCGTGTCTCGCCAAACATCTTTGGTTGTTTCTGCGGTACCAGCCGCACCAGCGCAGTCCCTACACTCCCGTTTTCTACATCAACCACCAACACGGTCCGCTCGCGCGCGGGAGTATCCTTTTTTTTCTTGCCGAACAAACTCATGCGGTAAGTATACCCCTAGAATTATTGCAAAACCGCTTTTATTCTCCGAACTCCTTGCGCAACCGCTTCTTCTTTTTGAATTTTAAAGACACCGGACTCGCCTATTTGGCTGGTGTGCTCTACGTGCGGTCCGCCGCAGAATTCTAGAGAAAAGGCAGAGTCTAAAGGACCAACCGAGTACACCGACACGCGGTCAGGATACTTGGCACCAAACTCGTGTTCCGCACCGAGCTTTTCGGCCTCTTCTTTGTCCATCTCGGTGCGCACGACGGGCAGATCTTCTTGTATTTTTTCGTTCACAATTTTTTCTACCTCGGTCTTTTGCTCTGGTGTCATTTTTTCGCCATGACTAAAATCGATGCGTAGACGCTCTTGGGTGATGTTGCTACCGCGCTGGTGCACGTGCGGCCCCAGCACTTGCTGCAGCGCCTTGAGCAACAAGTGATGCGCCGTGTGCAGACGGGTCGTGGCCTCGGAGGTGTCGGCCAAACCGCCTTTAAACTTCTGTTCACTCCCCGAGCGCGACAAGTCCTGATGCTGTTTGAGCAGCTCTTTAAAGCTTTCAATATCAATTTGCTTAATCCCGCGGATGCCCGCCTCTTCTATAATGAGCTCCAGCGGAAATCCGTAGGTCGTAAAGAGCTGAAACGCGTCTGCACCAGTGATAGCACCTGTGCCTGTAAAACGAGTAAGCTCTTTCATCCCGCGCTCGAGCGTCTTGCGAAAACGCTCTTCCTCGCCGCCTACCTCGGCTTCTATCGCCGCGAGCTGCTCCGCAATATTTGAGTATGAATCTTTATAATCCTCTGCAATTGGTGCTACAAGGTGTTTAAGTTGACCCGCTGGTACTCCAAGCAAGTCGGCAAAGCGCACTGCACGGCGCAGCAAGCGGCGCACGACATAGCCACGCTCGACGTTGCCGGGGCGCACACCGTCAGAAATAAGAAATGTTGCTGCGCGCACATGGTCGGCAACAATGCGAAATGGTTTTTGATACTGCTCGTCAGTGTATGACTTGCCCGACCACTCCTCGAGTTTGTTGACTATTGTCTTGAGTGTGCCGGTCGCGTAGACATCATCGGTGCCGAGCGTGGCCGCAGCCAGGCGCTCAAGTCCACCGCCAAAGTCGACGTTGCGCTGCTGCAGCTTTTCAAACGAGCCGTCATCTGTTTTTATAAACTCCATAAACACAGAGTTCCCAATCTCCATAAACCGACCGCAGTCACAATTGGGGTGACACTCTGCACCAAACTTTGGGTCGTGGGATGCTTGCCCGTCTGGCTTAAATTGCCCAAAGTCATAAAATACCTCCGAATCTGGCCCACCCGGCTCGCCCGCAGGCATGTTGCTCGGCACTCCCGAGCGGCTCCACCAATTTTTATCTCCGTAAGCAAAAATCCGCCCGCCCTGCATCCCAAGCCGAGCACCTTGCTCCTCGGTGCCGAGTCTCACTGGTTGAGCGTCTATCCCTTTTTCTTTAAACAGGCGCTGCCAAATGGCTATCGACTCATTGTCCATCGGAATACCGAGCAAGCTATCTCCCGCGTAGACAGTCACATACAATTTTTCTGGATTGAGCCCCAGCTCCGCGGTCAAAAATTCAAACACCCACGGCAGCTGCTTTTCTTTAAAATATTCGCCAAGTGACCAGTTGCCTAGCATTTCAAAAAAACTCAGATGACGGTTGTCTCCAATATCATCTATGTCGCCAGTGCGCACCGACTTCTGCGAGTCAACCAACAAGTTGCCCGCAGGATGCTTTTGGCCGAGCAAGTACGGCACGAGCGGCTGCATACCCGAAGAGGTAAAGAGCGTGGTCGGATCATTCTCCGGTACCAAAGGCGCTGACGGTATAACGACATGCTCGCGCGCCTTAAAAAACGCCAAATATTTCGTCCGCACCTCGTTGGGGGTCATTGCGTATAAAAGTACCGCATTTTTGGCAATAAAAAAAGCCCTCAGCGGGTGCTGAGGGGCTGTTTGCGTTGTGCTCGGTCTAGCGCGACCTGCATTTCTTCAAAGAACCTCCAAGCATCTCCAACCTTGCGGCGGGCGGCGGTGATGTTCTTCTTTCCGATGCTAACCAGCATCCGGTTACTTTTTGGCTTCCAACTCATTCCTTCCTCCTTCAAAAAATAAAGTCGATTTCCAAGGAGCTTACCAATTTGACTATATAATACAACTGTTCATTTTGTCAATAGGTTACGACAGAATATAAAAAGCCGGCTGAGGGGTCAGCCGACTTTGCAGTACGGGTACAGTTTTCGGACGGCGATGATGTCATCCGCAAAAAGGTCCATCTTCTTCTCTACCGAGTGGAAGGCAGACTGCACACTGCTGTTGTCGCGGTTGACCAAGGCCGAAACCTTGTGGTCAGGGAGCCGGGCATCCATCTCAAGCAAGTAGATGATGACCTTACGTCGGTGCGCGAGCGGACCATCATTTTGCTTTAC